>JAFRGW010000058.1 GCA_017433615.1 Eubacterium sp. | reverse complement strand
GCTTTTTTTCTGCATTCTGCGTCATCATGATAGGATTACCGCCTTAGATTTGATACTATTATTATACCATTTGCGGCGGTTTCTTTCCGTACTTACATAACAAAATCCAGAGCTTTTGCTCTGGACTTTGTCTACAGTCTGCGGGGCAGATCACTGATCTGCCCCTTTTATTTGACTGTCACCTTTTCTGTATGTCACCATTTTGGGGGCATCATATCTTACAGCATAATCCCGGAATTCTCCTTGCTCCGGTCCACGGCCGCCCGCAGCTTCGCGAACGGCTTCATCATAACAAGACCGATGACGAGGCCGATTGCAGCGAACATCAGCAGGATTTTGATATCCGTCAGATAGTCGTTTCCATACATGCCGCCCACGCACTCACGCATCGCGTTGATTCCATAGTTGAACGGAAGGAAACGGTATACGGCCTGATAGGCCCAGGGCAGCATTTCGATCGGGAAGGTTCCGCCGGAACCTGCGACCTGTATGACGAGGATGACAACGACGATTGCCTGTCCGATGGCCCGGAATGCGACGGTAAGTGAATACATCAGCATGGTAAATACAAAGCTTGCGATCATGCCTGTCAAAATGAACAGCCACGGTGATACGCAGTAAATTCTGAGGAAGAACAGATCACCCAGGCAAATCAGCAGTGCCTGTATCTGACCGATCACGAAGAAGATCAGATACCGCCCAAAGAACTTCTGCCATGCTTTCATCCCTCTGTTCTCTTCATCTTCTATGACCTTTACTTTCAGCAGTGCGATCAGGAAGAGGGATCCGGCCCAGATACTCAGGATCGTGTAGAACGGCGCCATCTGCGAACCGAAATTCGGGATCTCATACAGTACTTTCTCATCCAGCATAACCGGTGAGGATACAAAATCCGCAAGCGATATGGCATCGTCATCCATCAGGTTTCTGAACTCATTGTATGCCTCTGATGAATCCAGACCGGCTATTCTGTTCCGCAGTTTTTCCAGATCCGTTTTCATCTGCACGACATAGGCTCTGGTATCATTTAATGATGCCGTTCCTTCTGCCAGTGTTTTTTCATAACTGTCAAGTGTGCCGGTAAAATCTGTAAAATTCGTATCCACCTTGCCGAGTATCGTGCCCGCCTCGTTCAGTGCCGCTGAAGCCTTATCAACCACACCGGTAAGTTTCGGGGCCAGATTATTACTAAAATTGGAACGCAAAGTTTCCAGCGTGGCTTTCGCATCAGAAACTTTCCCCTGCAGAGATCCACTTAAAGAATCTGCATCGTTTTTGGCATCTGCCGCATCTGACTCAATCTGCTGAAGCTTTGCGACCAGACGGTCGTATGCATCCAGCGCATTATGATAAGCTGTCGGAAGCTGGATCTGTACTTCGCCCGCAACCGAAATCCCTGTATCGATCTCAGCCGTAATATCTGTACCGCTCTCACCCGGTCCCTCCGGGTCACCTGTTCCGGGGATCTCTGCGCCGGCCTTGATCTGAGTCTCCTTGTCCACTTCAAACGGAACCGGTTTGCCGCCAATCACCTCAATCAGTTCCCTCACGGCTTTTAGTACTTCACCGTTCAGAATCGTATCTACCGTTCCGGTTATCGTCGATACGTCCACACCGGAGGAAATCAGACCTGCCTGTGCGTAAAGAACATCTATATTGGAACTTAGTCTGTCAAGTGCTGAATTGCCCATCTTGACGATCGCACCGGCAGTACTGTTTCCGGCTTTGGTTCCGCTCTGCATGACATGAACGGAATCCTTTCCGGAATTGATAATATTTCCCATTTCGGGAACGATGGCGTCGGTCGTCCGGATCAGTCCTTCTGCGGAATCATTCAGGAGAAGTGCCGTGTCGATTGCCGCGATAAATGTGTCCAGGCTTGTCTCGAGACTTAACAGCCGGCCGTTCAGTGTCTGGGATATCTTCTCAGTAAGATCTTCATTTCCGAGTACCGTTTCCGCGGCCTCCGAGGAGTACAGGGTAATGGTCTGGACAAAGGTCTCATTGATCTTTCTCTGGATCGCCGTTTTCACTTTGGACGTAATCTTCGTCGCAATCGCGTTTTTCTTTGCGTTGGCGTAGAATGCGATCTCCGGGCTTACCGGCTCTTCCCCCAGGAAGCTCATCATATTCTCTGAAAAATTTTCAGGGATAATGAATGCCGCATAGTATTCTCCGGATCTGACGCCTTCGAGCGCATCATCTGTTGATTCAGGAAACGTCCAGCCGACATCGTTATTGGCGTGCAGTCCATCAATCAGTTTGTCACCGATATTCAGGGGCACTTCCAGAATCTCTTTTCCTTTGTCCTCTGAAACAACGGCAATTTTCAGATTTCCGGTGGCATCCGGGCCGTATGGATCCCAGTTTGAAAGGATATTAAACCACGCATACAGGCATGGAATCACGGAAACACCGATGATGATAATGACTGCAATGACATTTGTGGCGATCCGCCGTACATCCGTTTTGAATATTTTAAATATATTCTTCATGTTCTGTCTTCCTGTACGTTATTCTTACGTCTCAGTATTGCTTCTGCTGCTTTTGCGGCCGGTGTATCTGCTGCATCAGCAACCTCTTCAACCGCTGCCTCCTCTGTTTCCAGCACATGCATCAGCTTATAATCCACGAAATCGACCACGATCAGATACGCCGCAATCAGCAGCATACTTGCAATCCATACCACAAGCATGACCAGTTTAGATGTTCCGGTCTGTTCTGACAGGAACATCAGAATAAAAATGATGGTCGGTACAATCAGCATACTGCGGAAGCCGTTCCTGATTCTCCTGCGGTTTTTGAGATGTTCCGTCTCCTGATAATCCTGTATACGCTCCAGGAGCACGTTCAGTTCTTTTTCACGATTCATATAATTCCTTCTCCTCCGCGCTTACATAAGCTTTGTTTCTTCCACACGTTCTTCCACAAAATGATTAATCGGTATAAACGGCAGGCGGATCAGCAGTCCGAGGATCAATGCACAGATGCAGAACACAGCGAGCGTCAGCAGACATTTCCAGTAAGTGCCGTCGTACATGCCGCCGATACATTCCCGCATCGCGTTGATGATATACGGGAATGGAAACAGCAGATAAACATTCTGGAAGAATGACGGCAGGATTTCGATTGGATAAGTGCCTCCCGATCCTGCAATCTGCATAACAAGCATAATGATCGCAATTGCCTTTCCGATATCTCCGAAAGAAACAACCAGCGCATATACGATCAGCGAAAGCGTCAGACTGCCGGCTGCTGCAGCAAGCATAAACCTGCCCGGATGCAGACACTGGATTCGGAAGAAAACAAGCTCTCCGAACACAATGATGGCAGTCTGGATCTCTGAAAGAAGTAAGAACACCAGATATCTTCCCAGAAAGAGTTCCCATCTTGCAGCACCGGGAAACCTGTTTGGCGCAGGATGGACGCGCAAAACAGAAACAAGGATCGTCATGCCTACCCAGATTGCCAGTGCGGTATAGAACGGCGTTACGCCGGATCCGTAGTTGGCGATATCATAGACAAAATTGTCTTCGATAACAACCGGCTCTGCAAAGAAGGTGCCGATCATGGACGGATCTTCCGAAAACAGTTCCATGGCGGCCTGCAGTTTCTGTGCATCACTGGCTTCGTTGATCTTATTGATGATATCTGTGATCTTACCGCTCAGATCCGTCAGCGTCTTCTGCAGTTCCGGAAGACTTTCATTCAGCATATTTCCAGTATCTTCCACCTGAAGCAGCGTTTCACTTAAAGATCCGGTGGTTTTGCTCAGATTGGTCATAACCACAGATAGTGAATTTAAAGTTGACTGAAGACTGTCAATCACCTGATTCATAGAAGGAACCAGATTTTTTGTGAACATTTCGGATGCCTGACTGACGCCCTGTGCGATCCCGCGAAGGCTCTCATTCAGTGAATCCGCCAGCTGTTCAGCTGCCGTAACTGCCGCAGTTTTTGTCGCATTCTGCTCAAGCAGCTCTATAATATTCTGCAGATTCTGGATCTCTTTTGCTGCCGGCTCCCAGGAAACTTCTTCCGAATCGATCGCCATAACAATTTCTAAAAGTGCATCCAGTTTTTCTTTGACATCAGAAATAAGCGGAACCATTTCCTTGATGCGTGTCTTTACAGCAGCGGTATCGCCTTTTAACTGTTCCGCACTGATCCCGTCTGCGATCTGATTGATTTTTGTCTGAACGTCTGCGAGCACAGCATTCACATTTGTGCTGAAGCTATTGAAATTGCTCTTCACGCCGGCAATATCGCCGGCAGCTGTGGAAAGCTTTTCGTTTCCGCTGTCAAAATATCCCGTCGCGTCATTCAGCGTCCCGGCGGATTTTTTCAGAATTGCAGAAAGCTTCTGGTTGCTCTCCTGGAGCGTTCCGATCATCTTGCCGTAGGAATTCAGATTTTCTCTGATCCGACCCAGTTTTACAGTAAAATCCTGAAGATCTGTTGTTGCATCCGACTTTGTCTCTGAAACATCTTCCTGAAGATCGCCGAATACCCGCTCCATGGTCATGGAGATGTATTTCTCGTTGATGCTGTTCTGCACATTCCCGATGACGGTATCTGTGACCTTTGTCGAAACTTCATTCTTCTTACCGTTCAGATAAAAGTGAAGCTGCGGGAGCGATTCCTTTTACAGGACCGGCGACAAGGAATACATTGCAGCGAAACTCGCCGACGCGACGCAGCTGAAGATCGTCGGCGTGCTGCGGCCGGCGGAAGGCGCCGTGACCACATCGAACAGC
>JAFRGW010000057.1 GCA_017433615.1 Eubacterium sp. | reverse complement strand
TCAGCTGGGATCATGTTTTCCATTTCCAACGGAAGTTTGATTTGATAATAGCCTCGAAATGACGTATAATCGGGCTGTAAATGTAATGGGGTTCGCATACCATTATTTTACAATAATGCCCGGGTTTTTCGAAGCCCGGGTATTTAATATTACAAAAGAAATCCGGCCAGGTCGGATTTCTTCCGCAGAAAAAGACTGCCGCACTAATATCTTAGTGCGACAGCCCCTGTTTTTGTGTAATCATAAATGCATATATGCAGGGATTGCTCTGTCAGGCGAACGCGCCTGTGCAGCTTCTGTTCCCGGAATACAGAGAATCAGTAATATCCGTCCTCTTTCATACGTCCATAGAATTTGCCGCTTTCATGCGGAAATTCCTGGCAGAAGATCCGGGTTGCCGCCTTTGTAAAGGGTGCAAATTCTTCTACAAGATCCATGGCGTGCGGCAGTTCATATGCCATCCGGTAAATATCATCTGACACACGTTTTGACAGCGTAGAATCTTTTACGCGGCCAAGGCCGAAGATGAAGGAACCATATGCCTTGTCTCTCCGGCAGATCTGCAGATACAGACGGGTTAGATTGCAGAGTTCGTCATAGAGAATATCTGCACCGGCCTGTCCGTATTCGGCCACTTTTGCAAACTGCCAGTCTTCGCGGACAGTCGCGATTTCCTTGTTGATTTTCCGCTTCGTCAGAAAGAATTTGGAAGTGGCTTTCATATACTCTAGTGTCATCCATCCGCGGATAAAGTAGTCGACTTCGCGTCCTGCTTCCTCGCTGTCGCCGTAGCGCGCGTCATAAAGATATTTGCGGAGTTCATTCTCCGGCGTCATCCCTTCCTCGGCGATTGCTTTCTCCAGAATTTCTTTCCGCTTCGGGCGGTCTGTCTCATTGTAATAATCCTGTACCCATTCCTGTACCAAGGTGTGATTCCTCCATCCTGTTATCCGGGCGCAGATTCTGCCGGAGCGGAACTGCTGTCACGGATGTGTTTCTTAAAAATGATAGTGCCTGAAACATGTAGCAGCCCGGAACATATTACTGTCGTGAAAGAAATGCGCGGTAAGCCAGATAGGTCTCGTAGATATCAGCCTTACTGGTGATCTCCCACGGTGCATGCATATTCAGAACAGCGACACCGAAGTCAATGACTTCCATACCCAGGTTTGCAAGAATATAGGCGATTGTGCCGCCGCCGCCCTCGTCGACCTTTCCTAGTTCGGATGTCTGATAGCGGATATCCGCGTCATCCATGCAGGCGCGCAGCCATGCGATGTATTCAGCATTCGCGTCGTTGGAACCGCTCTTGCCGCGGGATCCGGTATATTTGTTGAAAACAGGTCCGCGGCCGAAGTATGCGGCATTGTTTTTCTCCATGACATCCGGATAGTTCGGGTCAAATGCGGCACTGACATCGGAAGACAGAACCTTTGTATGTGACAGAGTCCGGCGAAGGTTCAGTTCTGTGTAGCAGCCGAGCACATTCATCAGCTCCGCAACCGTATTCTCATAGAAGCGGGAATGCATGCCGGTTGCACCGACGCTGCCGATCTCTTCCTTGTCTGTCAGCAGGCAGACGCTGGTATAGAGCGGAGCAGTCTCATCCAGAATCGCGCGGAAGGAAGGATAAGCACAGACGCGGTCGTCCTGGCCATATCCCATGATCATGCTGCGGTCCAGACCATAGTCACGCGCCGGACCGGCAGGAACGACCTCGATCTCGGCAGAGACGAAATCCGCTTCTTCAATTCCGTATTTTTCAGCCAGCAGAGCAAGAATGTTTGCCTTGACGGCTTCTTTCTCTTCAGTATCCTGAAGCGGCCGGCTGCCGACCAGGACATTCAGATTTTCGCCGGTGACGGCCTCACTGATTTTCTTTCCCATCTGCTTTGTGGCAAGGTGAATCAGAAGATCACTCACGCCGAAGACCGGGTCTGCCGGGTCTTCGCCGATGCAGACGTTTACCACTTCACCGTCTTTTTTAGCAATAACTCCGTGCAGTGCCAGCGGCAGTGTCACCCACTGGTATTTCTTGATACCGCCGTAATAATGTGTTTCAAACAGAGCCAGATCTGTGTTTTCGTAAAGTGGGTTCTGCTTCAGATCCATGCGCGGGGAGTCGATGTGTGCGCCGAGAAAACGCATGCCTTCTGTCACCGGCTTTTCGCCGATGCGGAAGATCAGAAGCGCTTTCTTCATCATGTCTGCATAGACCAGATCCCCGGGATGCAGCGTGCCGCCGCCTGCGGCAAGATCATTCAGATCTTTTGCGCCTTGTTCTTTCAGAACCTTCGTCATACCTGCGACGCATTCCCGCTCCGTTTTATTTTCGGAAATGAACGTGCGGTAATCAGAACAGAATGCTTCCAGAATCTGCGGGTCTGATTTTTCCCAGATTGTCAGTTTCTTGGGTGCTTCATTTTGTTTGCTCATGTGTATTCAATTCCTCCGGTTACATATTTTTCGGGTCTTGCCCGCAATCACTGACGCTGCGGCAAAACAACTTTCAGCAGGTGTCCCCCGCATCTGAGCCGATCTTGAATGCAGTTCTCAAAATAGAAGGGCATCGTGATCACCCGGTCAGTTTCTCATTGGCCTTTTCTTCAAAGCGCGCTTTTCGGACGATGGCACGCTGATGTGTTCCCTCACTGATCAGTCCCTTTTCATCATAAATGGTTACGACGAAATCAAGAATCTTTCCGTTGGAACTGATGTTTGCCAGTTCTGTTTCCACGCGGAAGGCCATTCCGCAGGGGGTCGCAGCCTTGTGAGAAAGATTGATGTGCGTGCCGACGGTTGTATCTCCTTCATTCAGAAAGGGCTTAACCGATGCAGCTGCCGTGTTTTCCGCCGATGTGACGAGTACCGGTGTTGCCAGAACGCGCACTTCGCCGCTCCCTACATTTACCGCAAGCATGGATCCGTCAACGATAAAATCCTGCGTGCCGGTGATTCCGATATCCAGATGCATAAGAAGACCTCCTCTTTGAAGAATTGCGGATTGCAGGATTTGCAATTCACATTTATTCAGTGTATCATTTTTCGAGGATAATTACCACTGTAAGTGAGCTGGAGAATTTTGAGATTGTATATGTATTCACATATGATTCTCAGAATCCTCTGGAAGGAGGAAAGAATATATGCATGATAAACTCACAAGAGATGACATCCGGAAGATGCAGGAGGAGATCGACCACCGCAAACTGGTTGTGCGCAAACAGGCGCTGGAGGATCTCAAGGAGGCCCGGGCACAGGGAGATTTGAGTGAGAATTTTGAGTATTATGCCGCGAAGCGCTACAAGAACCAGAATGAGAGCCGGATCCGTTATCTGGAGAATATGATCCGGACAGCTGTTATCATCGAGGAGCATTCTGTGGAAGGCGTGGTCGGACTGCACAAGCGTGTGGAGGTCCGGTTTCCGGGGGAAGATGAGACAGAAGTCTATAAGATCGTGACCTCGGTGCGGGGCAATTCTCTGAAAGGGCTGATTACGGCGGAATCTCCGCTCGGAGCGGCGCTGAAAGGGCACCGCGCGGGAGAGACGGTACATGTGGATCCGGGCAATGGCATGGGGTATGATCTTGAGATCGTCGCTGTCACAGATGCAGACGGAGAAGAAGATGATCTGCGGAAGTTCTGAGACTGACCCGGGTGTTGTGCGGGCAACCCCGTAAGAAATAAATCTGCTGCAGACAGCATAAGGTTCCGCACAGTTTCTGAAGAAATTCTGAAATGTCATAAAAAAGGTGGAAATGCGCATGAAATTGCAGTGAATTCACTGCGATTTTCTTGACTTTGTTCCTGTGCGGGCAGATAATTAATACAGGTATGCCGGTACAGTCAGTGTCGCGTTTATCGCGTATGATTAATGCCGCCGGACTGCCGTATTTTGAAAGAAAGCAGGTTATAGGAGTATGAAAGAGATAAAACCGCCGCGCAAGTCGATTGTTTTTTATTATATCATTGCGCTGGTTGTGATCCTGATTTTGAATATGCTCATCATACCGATGATCAATTCAAGAGAGATCGAGGATGCGACATACGGACAGTTTCTCACGATGCTGGACGAAGGAAAGGTGAAGGAGGTTCAGGTTGACAGAACCGACGGTGTGATCACGTTCGGGGATACATCAGAGCCGGAACAGTATTACCGGACGGGACTGATGGACGACTACAAGCTGGTTGACCGCCTGATTGACGCGGGGATCAATGAGTTTGAGACGCCGATTATCGAAAAGATGTCACCGCTGCTTTCCTTCCTGCTGAACTGGATTGTCCCGTTCGCATTTTTCTTCCTGATGGGACGGCTCCTGATGCGCTCCATGACAAAGCGCATGGGAGACGGGATGGGCAATGCCATGAGTTTCGGCAAGAGCAATGCGAAGATCTATGTCCAGTCTGAGACCGGCATCAAGTTTTCTGATGTCGCGGGCGAGGAAGAAGCAAAGGAAGTCCTGACGGAAATTGTCGACTTTCTGCACAATCCGCAGAAGTACACGGAGATCGGTGCGAAAATGCCGAAGGGCGCGCTTCTTGTAGGCCCGCCCGGAACCGGTAAGACACTGCTGGCCAAGGCGGTTGCAGGCGAGGCAAATGTGCCGTTTTTCTCCATCTCCGGCTCGGAGTTCGTCGAGATGTTCGTCGGCATGGGCGCGGCGAAGGTGCGCGACCTGTTCAAACAGGCTAACGAGAAGGCACCCTGCATCGTCTTTATCGATGAGATTGATACCATCGGTAAGAAACGTGATTCCACGGGATTTGCCGGAAATGATGAGCGCGACCAGACCCTGAACCAGCTGCTGGCAGAGATGGACGGATTTGACGGGAAGAAGGGTGTCGTGATGCTCGCGGCAACCAACCGGCCGGAAATTCTGGATCCGGCGCTGCTGCGGCCGGGCCGTTTCGACCGGCGCGTGCCGGTGGAACTGCCGGATCTGCAGGGCAGGGAAGAGATCCTGAAACTGCATGCGAAAAACATCCGCGTCGGCGACAATGTTGATTTTGGCGCAATCGCAAGGCTTGCATCCGGTGCGAGCGGCGCGGAACTGGCCAATATGATCAATGAAGCGGCACTGCGTGCCGTGCGGGACAACCGGAAATTTGTCGTACAGGCAGACCTGGAGGAGAGTGTCGAGGTCGTTATCGCCGGTTACCAGAAGAAGAACAAGATTCTGACGACAAAGGAAAAACTGATTGTTTCCTACCATGAGGTCGGCCATGCGCTGGTCGCCGCGATGCAGACGCATTCCGCGCCGGTCACGAAGATTACGATCATTCCGCGTACATCCGGTGCACTCGGGTATACCATGCAGGTCGATGAAGATGACCACAACCTCATGAGCAAGGCAGAACTGGAGAACCGGATCGCGACGCTGACAGGCGGCCGTGTGGCAGAGGAACTCATCTTTGACTCTGTGACGACCGGTGCTTCCAATGACATTGAGCAGGCGACAAAGCTTGCGCGTGCGATGATCACGCGGTTTGGCATGAGTGATGCATTCGGCATGGTGGCACTGGAGACCGTACAGAATAAGTATCTGGGCGGTGATACGTCACTGGCATGCTCAGAGCAGACGGCCGGCAGGATCGATGAGATGGTCGTTGCGCTTGTGGGTGCGTCTTATGACAAAGCGAAGAAAATTCTGACAGACAACATGGCAAAGCTGCATGAGCTGGCAAAGTTCCTGTATGAGAAGGAGACGATTACCGGTGAGGAATTCATGGAGATTCTGAACCGGAAGCCGGAAAAAATTGAGACAAATGACAGCGGGGAACCGGAGGACGGAACCACACCCGGAACCGTGGCTGCACAGACCGGGACAGAAAGTACATCCGCACAGGACGGCATAACCGTTCCGGGTTCAGGAAACGAGGCAGCCGATGACGAGGTTCAGGATGTAGATGTGCCGGACTGGCTGGATTAAGACGTACGCGTGTACCGCGCAGCCGGCGCACGACCGGAAACAGCGATAGAACTGGCTGACAAAAAAGAGAGGGGGCAGCATGAAAAAAGCATTATATGAGTTACTGGATTTTCCGGAAATCGAAGCAGTGATTTATTCGGAAGAGGATCAGCCGCGCAGCATCCTGGGCCCCAGGATGACAGATGACGGTGTGCTGGTGCAGGCATATGTCCCGGGCGAGGAGAAACTGCAGATCCGCACGCTGGATGACGGGAAGCGCCACAAGATGGAACTGGTCGATGAATCGGGTTTCTTTGCAGTGCTGCTGCCCGGCAGTGAGATCCCGCCGTACGAACTCATCCGCAAAAGCGGAGGAAAAGAAATCGTATGGAAAGATCCTTACGCATTCGATTCGCTGGTAACAGAACAGGATGAGAAGAGGCATCAGGCCGGCAATCTTGCGCGGGCCTGGGAAGTACTCGGCGCACACCTGACGACAGTCGGCGGGGTATCCGGCGTGTCATTTGCGGTATGGGCGCCAAATGCGATGCGCGTCTCGGTCGTAGGAGATTTTAATGCATGGGACGGCCGTGTCTGCCAGATGAACCGGCTGCCGTCCGGGATTTTTGAACTGTTTGTGCCGGGCGTGACAGCAGGTGCGCATTATCAGTTTGAACTGAAACTGAAGGGCGGCATGGTATATCTGAAATCGGATCCGTACGGACGCAGCTTTGATCTGAAGACAGGACCGGTATCTGTTGTGACGGAGACACCCGGTTATGCATGGGGGGACAGCAGCTGGACACAGAGCCGTGCAGCACACAGTGCCCCGGATGCGCCGCTTGCTATCTGCCAGATGGATTTTGGGAAATGGTGTCTGGAACACGGTGTGGAGTCAAATTATGCGGCGGCTGCCGGCACGCTGGCAGAGGCGCTCGCTTCAGACGGCTTTACCCATGTGGAGCTGTCACCGCTGATGGAATATCCGGATGAGAATTCAGAAGGTTTTGAGACCTGCGGATACTATGCGCCGACAGCACGTTACGGAAGTGCGGAGGATTTCATGAAGCTGGTGGATATCCTTCATCAGAAGGGCATCGGCATCGTGCTGGATTTCGTAGCTTCATATTTCGCGGGCGGCAATTCACTGCTTGCCGCATTTGACGGAACATTCCTGTATGAGCACCTGGATCCGCGCCGCGGCATGCATCCGGCATTCGGGACGCATATTTTTAACTACGGACGTCCGGAAGTGTGCAATTTCCTGATAGCCGCGTCTGTCTACTGGGCGGAGATGTTTCATATCGACGGCTTCAAATATACAGATGTGGCCACCATGCTGTTTCAGGATTATGGCAGAAATGAAGGCGAGTGGGTTGCCAACATGTACGGCGGCAATGAGAATCTGGAGGCAGTTGAATTTCTGAAGAAACTCAATCAGGTGCTGCACCGGGAGATTCCCGGCATTCTGACCATCGCAGAAGAAATGGCCGGCTGGAACGGTCTGACCGCTCCGGTGGAGAAGGACGGCATCGGATTTGACTATAAGTGGAATCACTGGTGGGCAGATGAATTCCTGACGTATATGCATATGGACCCGCTGTTCCGCGGGGCGCATCAGGATGACCTGACATTCTGCACCGTGTACGCGTTCAGTGAGAAGTTCCTGATCGGATTCGGCAAGGATGAGGCAGTCCGCGCGCGCGGCCCGTTCGCTTCCTGGATGGCCGGCAATGATGAGGCGGCAAAGGAAGCCAATCTGCGGCTGGCGCTTGCCTACATTACAATGCACCCCGGCAAGAAACTGCTGAACAGTGCAGTTGCACAGGCCGCCGGCAAAACGTATCTGCAGGCACTCGGAAAACTCTATCAGGAACTGCCGGCACTGCACCGGACAGATCTGACGGCAGACGGATTTGAGTGGATCAGCAACCTCGACTGGGAGCGGAGTCTCCTGATCTTCCTGCGGAAGACGGAGAAGGCGGAAGATACGCTTCTGGTTGTCTGTAATTTCTCCAACGTTCCATATGGAGATGTCAGCGTCGGCGTGCCGTACGCCGGCAAATACAAAGAGATCTTTAACAGTGATTCGGAGGCATTCGGCGGGATCGGCGTTGTCAATTCGCGGGTCAAAATGTCAGTGGAGGCTGAGCAGGATGAACGGCCGTATTCCATCAAGGTAAAAATCCCGCCGCTCGGGATTTCTGTCTACCAGTATTCGGAGCAGGTGGCAAAACGAAGTGACAACAAGGCGGCGAAGACCCGTCAGGCTTCTTCGGCAAAGAAGCCGCCGGTAACCAATAAAGCTGCAAAAAGCCGGAAAACCCAATAAAATACTTGCATTTCCGGGTATGCAGTGCTATACTGCACATGTTGAATATGTAACGGATACAGAAGAGTGGGCGCGACGTCCACTCTTCTGTTATGTTTATCCAAACGTCGGCGGGACTTGATCTGAAAGGAAAAGAATGAGCAAACGCACAGATATTGAAGCACGGGCGGAGGCACTGCTGCTTCCGATTGTAGAAGAACTTCAGCTGGAACTGGTGGATGTCGAGTACGTGAAAGAGGCGGGGAATTTTTACCTGCGTGCGTACATTGACAAGGAAGGCGGCGTGACAATCGATGACTGTGAGACAGTCAGCCGCGCATTTAATCCGAAGCTGGATGAAGCGGATTTCATCGATGACAGTTACACGATGGAGATCAGCTCACCGGGTCTGGGACGTCCGCTGAAGAAGGAAAAAGATTATGCGCGCAGCATCGGCAAAGAACTGGAGATTCACACCTACAAGGCAGTGGATGGCGGGAAAGAGTTCTTCGGCGTGCTCGATGCTTATGACAAAGATACCGTAACCATCACAGAAGAGGATGGCACACAGCATATCTTTCAGAGAGCCGGTATCTCCATGATCCGGCTGGCATTTCATTTTTAAGGAGGGGAACAGAAAAAAATGAATACAGAGTTACTCGAAGCATTGAATATTCTGGAGCGGGAAAAGAACATCAGCAAGGAATCCCTGCTGGAGGCGATTGAGCAGTCTCTGATCCAGGCGTGCAAGAATCATTTCGGCACGGCGGACAATGTTTCGGTGCAGATTGACCGTGAGACCTGTGACTATACCATTCACATCGAGAAGGAAGTTGTCGAGGAAGTCTTCGATCCGGCTATGGAAATCACGCTGGAGGATGCGCAGCAGCTGGATCCGGCCCTGCAGATGGGAGATATCTGCTACGTTCCGGTGGAATCAAAATCGTTCGGACGTATCGCTACGACCAATGCGAAGAACGTGATTTTACAGAAGATCCGTGAGGAAGAGCGCAAAGTTCTGTACGAGGAGTATTTTGAGAAAGAACACAAGATGGTGACCGGCGTTGTCCAGCGGTTTATGGGCAGAAATGCCAGCATCAACCTCGGAAAAGTGGATGCCCTGCTCGCGGAAAATGAGATGGTCCGCGGAGAGCGGCTGCATATGAACGAGCGCCTGAAGGTCTATGTGCTGGAGGTACGGGATCACACAAGAGGCCCGCGCATTACAGTTTCCAGAACACACCCGGAACTGGTCAGATGCCTGTTTGAATCCGAGGTGGCCGAGGTGCATGACGGAACGATTGAGATTAAGGGAATTGCCCGCGAGGCAGGATCCCGCACCAAAATGTCCGTCTGGAGCAATGATCCGAATGTCGATCCGGTCGGCGCCTGTGTCGGACTCAACGGAATCCGTGTCAATGCGGTTGTCGATGAGCTCCACGGCGAGAAGATCGATATTATCAGCTGGGATGAGAACCCGGCAATTCTGATTGAACATGCACTCTCACCTGCAAAGGTCATTTCTGTTATGGCGGATCCGGATGACAAGACGGCGACGGTTATCGTGCCGGACTACCAGCTTTCGCTTGCAATCGGCAAGGAAGGACAGAATGCACGTCTTGCGGCGCGCCTGACAGGCTACAAGATTGATATCAAGAGTGAGACCCAGGCCCGCGAGGACGGCGACTTCGATTACTACGAGGAAGACGAGTACGAGGAGTATGAGGAGTACGAAGAGGGCGAGTTTGAAGAAGGCGAATATGACGAAGATCCTGCAGAAGATGTAGAATCGGAAGCTTCTGATGAAGAAATTGCGGATGACGCAGATTATGATGCAGAAGAAGCTGAGGATGAAGCAGATGAAGAGGAAGAAGCCGCGCAAGAATGAAGACGAAGAAAATTCCAATGAGAAAATGTGTCGGCTGCCAGGAACGGAAAGAGAAGAAGGAACTGATCCGTGTTCTGCGCACACCGGAAGGTGCGGTGGTTCTGGATACAACCGGCCGGGCAAACGGACGGGGCGCTTATCTCTGCCGTTCCGCCGGCTGTCTGCAGAAGGCAGTCCGGAACAAAGGACTGGCGCGCTCGCTGGAACAGGAAATACCTGCCGAAGTACTGGAGGCACTGCAAAAAGAGATGGAGGCGCTTGAAGATGCATAAGGCACTTTCCATGCTCGGGATTGCCGCAAAGGCGGGAAAAGCTGCCAGTGGAGAAACAGCAGTGGAACAGGCAGTACGCAAAGGAAAAGCCGCGCTGGTGATTATTTCAGAAGATGCATCAGAAAATACTGGAAAAAAATTCCGGAATTTATGCATCCGCCATGAAGTCCCCCTGCTTGTGTTCGAGACGAAAGAAACACTCGGACGTGCAATCGGGAAAGGCGAACGTTCCAGTGTTGCGGTGCTTGATACGGCGCTGGCAGAAGCCGTCAGGAAACAGATCTGAGCGAAGTGATCATCCGCTGAGCGGGGTACATGAAGCGCATGGCTTCCGCAGGAAGGGAACTTGAATTAAGAGAGAATACAGACAGAAATGAACCGGAATCGGGGAAAGGTCGGTGTTATAATTTGGCAAATATGAACGAGAACGAACGAACAGAACAGCAGAAACAGCAGGCGGGGACGCCGGAAACAAAAGCACCTGTGAAAAAGGCTGCAGACGGGGCGGCTGAAGAGGCTAAGAAGCCGCAGGGAGCGAAGAAGGTTGTGCGCAAGAAGAAGAACATCATTCAGGTGTTCCATCCGCAGAATGCAAGCTCCAAAGAGGCGAAAAATTATAAGGGCGCACAGCCGCAGCGCAAACCGTCCGCAAAACGTGCGGAGAGTAAAAATACGTCCGGCAATGAAGAAAAGAAGCGTGCAAGACCGCTGGTAAAGGTGCCGCGGGCACATCCGCCGGCATCTGCATATGAGCCGGAGAGCCGCGCAATTCCGGCTTCAGAGAAGCCGGAAGTTGTCGGAAGAAAGCCGGAGCGCGAGAAAACAGCGCCGGCAAAAGAAGTACAAAAACCGGCAGCAGCTGCATCTGCAGCACCGGAACAGGCAGCAGCATCTGCAGCGGAAGCGAAAACAGCTCCTGCAGCTGCAGCAAAGGCTGCACCGGCACCGGAGCAGACAGCAGCGGCCCGCAAAGAGGAGCGGCCAAGAAGAGAGCAGCGTCCGGCAGCAGCTTCACAGGACGGACAGAACCGCCGGCAGGAGCGTCCTGCAGGCGCACGTTCCGAACGTCCCGCAAGGGCAGAGGGTCAGAGCGGCAGAGACGGAAAGCGCGATGATGCACGTAAGAGACCGGCGCGCGGTGAGAGCCGTCCGGTACCTGCAAATGCCGAGGCAGCACCTGCAAAACAGGGACGCGGCGGCAGAAACGACAAGGATAAGGATAAGAATAAATCTCTTCGCAAGGAAAATAAATTTGCAAACGACCGCGGCCAGAACCGCAATAAGCGCGGCAAACAGGCTGAGCAGCCTGCAATTACAAAGCCGGTTCGCAAGAAAGAAGAGAAAAAGGTCGAGAAAGTCAAGGAGATCCGGATTCCGGATAAACTGACCATCCGTGAGCTTGCCGAAAAGATGAAAGTACAGGCTTCTGCAATCGTCAAGAAGCTGTTCATGCAGGGCCTCATGGTCACAGTCAACCAGGAAATTGACTTTGATAAAGCTGAGGAAATTGCAATGGATTACGATATCATTGCAGAGCATGAAGAAAAAGTTGATGTCATTGCAGAACTCTTGAAGGACGAAGAGGACAACGAGGCGAAAATGGTTGCAAGACCGCCGGTTGTCTGCGTCATGGGTCACGTTGACCACGGTAAGACATCTCTGCTCGATGCGATTCGTGATACGCATGTAACAGACCGTGAGGCCGGCGGTATTACCCAGAGCATCGGTGCGTATGTCGTTGAGATCAACGGACAGAAGATCACGTTCCTTGATACCCCGGGTCACGAGGCATTTACCGCCATGCGTATGCGCGGCGCAAATTCCACGGATATCGCAGTGCTTGTCGTCGCGGCAGACGACGGCGTGATGCCGCAGACAGTCGAGGCAATTAACCATGCGAAGGCAGCGGGCGTCGAGATTATCGTAGCAATCAACAAGATCGATAAGCCAAATGCCAATGTTGAGCGTGTTAAACAGGAACTCTCCGAGTACGAGCTGATTCCGGAGGACTGGGGCGGCAGCACCATCTTCGCACCGGTTTCCGCGAAGTCGCATGAAGGTATCGACAACCTCCTTGAGATGATCCTTCTGACAGCGGAAGTCATGGAACTCAAGGCAGATCCGGACCGCAAGGCCCGCGCGCTCGTACTGGAGGCAAAGCTTGACAAGGGCAAAGGCCCGGTTGCGAGTGTACTGGTCCAGAAAGGTACGCTGCATGTAGGTGATTACATTGCCTGCGGCGCCGCATCCGGACGTGTACGTGCTATGATGGACGAGAATGGACACCAGGTCAGAAAAGCCGGTCCGTCCCGCCCGGTCGAGGTACAGGGTCTCTCGGAAGTCCCGAATGCCGGCGAAGTCCTGCTGGTGACAGATACCGACAAAGAGGCAAAGAACATTGCATCCACATTTGTTACCGAGAGCCGCAACAAGCTGCTTGAGGAGACACGTTCCCGTATGTCACTGGATGATCTGTTCAGTCAGATCCACGAAGGTGATGTCAAAGAACTGAATATTGTTGTCAAGGCGGATGTACAGGGATCTGTCGAAGCTGTCAGACAGTCGCTCGAGAAGCTGTCCAATGAGGAAGTTGCAGTCAAGATTGTCCACGGCGGTGTCGGCGCGATCAATGAATCGGACGTCACACTGGCAGTGGCATCGAACGCGATCATCATCGGATTTAATGTCAATCCGGATGCAACTGCAAAGGCGATTGCACAGCAGGAGAAGATCGATGTCCGTCTGTACAAGGTTATTTACAAGGCAATCGAAGACGTCGAGGCAGCCATGAAGGGTATGCTTGCGCCGATGATGGAGGAGAAGATCCTCGGCCACGCAGAGATCCGTCAGCTGTTCCGCGCATCCGGTGTCGGAACGATCGCGGGAAGCTATGTGCTTGACGGCACAATCGAGCGCGGCTGCATGGTTCGCGTCACACGTGAGAACAAGAAGATTTTCGAAGGAAATCTTGCATCCCTGAAGCGCTTCAAGGACGATGTCAAAGAGGTGCGCAGCGGATTCGAGTGCGGTCTTGTATTTGAAGACTTCAACGAAGTAGAGGAATTCGACAGAGTTGAGGCATACAAGATGGTGGAGGTTCCGCGTCTGTAATGCCTGGCTGAACTCAGTGGGGGAAGCCCACACTGAGTTCAACGCTTCGCGGGGATGCGCAGGAGCGCGACTTGAATGGAAAAATGATATGAGAAAGAACAGTGTAAAAAATAACAGAATAAACGATGCAGTTATGCGGGAACTTTCGGAGGTGATCCGCTCGGAACTGAAGGATCCGCGGATTGCCCCGATGACAACCGTCACTGCAGCCGAAGTTGCACCGGATCTGAAAACCTGCAAGGTTTATGTCAGTGTTCTGGGCGACGCAGATAAGAAGGCGGAGACACTGGCGGGACTTAACAGTTCCCGCGGATATATGCGCCGTCTGCTGGCGCAGAATCTGAACCTGCGTCACACGCCGGAACTGATCTTCCGGCTGGATGAGTCGATCGAATACGGCAATCACATGTCAAAACTGATCAGTGATGTGATCAGCCGTGATGAATCGGCGCAGAATGAACGCGGCGAAGCGGATTTGTCTGCCGGGCAGCCGGAATCTTACCAGGATGGGAGTGATCTTAATGAAGTCGATTGAGACATATCTGGATGGGGTACAGAAGGTTGCCATCGCCGGGCACGTCAACCCGGACGGGGACTGTGTCGGCTCCTGTATGGCAATGTATCTGTATCTGACAGAAAACTATCCTTCACTGGAGACAACTGTCTATTTGCAGCAGCCGCGCAGTGCGCTGAACTGCCTGGAAAAAATGGACCAGATCCGCACAACATGTGAGGATACAGATACCTGCGATCTGCTGATTCTTCTGGACATCAGTTCTGTAGAACGGATCGGTGTTGCGGGTCCGCTGTATCAGCGCGCGGCAAAGACACTTTGTCTGGATCATCATGTCACAAATGACGGGCGGTACACCTGGTTCTGCAACAGGCCGGAAGCAAGCTCAGCGTGTGAAGTGATCTGGGATTATTTTGATGAGAAAAAGGTTTCCCGTGCCTGTGCAGAGGCACTCTATATGGGAATTGCCCATGATACCGGCGTGTTCCAGTATCAGAGCACCTCTCCGGAAACCATGCGCATCGCTGCAAAATTGATGGAAAAGGGAATTCCGTTTACCAGAATTCTTGAAAAATCCTACTACCAGAAGACCTATGCAGAGAATCAGATTCTCGGCAGAGCGCTGATGGAGAGCTTTACGCTCTATGACGGAAGAGTCATTGTTGCTGCGATCAAGTCGAAGACCATGAAGTTCTACGGACTCAATCCGAAAGATATGGATGGTATTGTCGCGCAGCTCCGGAATACGGAGGGCGTGGAAGTGGCGATTTTCATGTATGAGACAGCATGGCTTACCTACAAGGTAAGTCTGCGTTCCAAAGACTGGCTCGATGTCAGCAAGGTTGCAGCTGCATTTGGCGGCGGCGGACATTTCCACGCAGCCGGCTGCACGATGGAAGGCATGCACCGGGATGTCATCAACAATCTTTCGGATGAGCTGTATCTTCAGTTTGAACCGCACGACAGGGAGAATGCCTGAATCAATCTATGATCAACGGAATCATTAACGTATATAAAGAAGCCGGCTTTACTTCGCACGACGTTGTCGCGAAGCTGCGCGGCATTACAAAACAGAAGAAAATCGGACATACTGTCACGCTTGATCCGGATGCGACAGGCGTGCTTCCTGTCTGTCTGGGACGTGCGACAAAAGTGGCCGGACTGCTGACAGATACGCGGAAAACGTATGAATGCATTCTGCTGCTCGGTGTGACGACCGACACGCAGGACACCTCCGGGATCGTTCTTCAGGAGCGGCCGTGGGAGATGCTCTGTAATGAGCCGGTGACAGAAACCATCCGCACATTCCTGGGCCCGCAGATGCAGATCCCGCCGATGTACTCCGCACTGAAAAAAGACGGCCGGAAGCTGTACGAACTTGCACGTGAGGGCAAGGTCGTAGAACGGGAACCGCGGCCGGTTCATATTTATGAAATAAACATTCTGGAAATGGATCTGCCCCGCGTAAGATTTTCTGTGACCTGTTCCCGCGGAACCTATATCCGGACACTATGCCATGATATCGGGGAGAAGCTGGGCTGCGGCGGCTGTATGGAAAAGCTTGTCCGCACGGAAGTCGGCCCGTTCCGGCTGGCCGATGCACTGCATCTGGAGGAAATCGAGCATCTGCGTGACGAAGGAGACCTCATGTCCTGCATCACACCGGTGGATCTTCTCTTTGCGGATTGTCCGGCGCTGTATGCAGCAGACACGGAAGCGGACAGACTTCTGCATAATGGGAATCCGGTTTCCAGGGTCCACCTGCGGGAAGGTTCAGAGAGAGCAGACAAATACAGAATCTATGATACCCGGGGATCTTTCGTGGGGCTTTTTTACGAACGCCAGGAGATGCTGCGGCCGGATGTAATGTTCTACGATGCAGAAAGTTAAATCGGGGTTTGAAGATAGAAAGGAATCAATTCCTTGGATTACATAAAGAATTTGCAACAATACATCACCGATGTTCCTTCGGTCGTGACGCTGGGCAAGTTTGACGGCGTGCATGAGGGGCATCATCTGCTGATGGACGAGGTGCGCCGGCGGGGTCGGGAGGATGGTCTGCAGACAATTGTCTTTACGTTTGATGTCTCACCGCAGAATCGTCTCGGCGTGTCACATGTGAAGTCGATCATGACGAACCGGGAGCGGTTTCTGTGTCTGGAGGAAATGGGATTGGATACCCTGATCGAGTGTCCGTTCACGAAGGAGATCCAGACCATGGAGGCAGAGACTTTTGTGCGGAACATTCTGCTGGAGAAACTGCACGCGGCTGCAATTGTGGTCGGCGATGACTTTCGCTTCGGGCGCGGGCGTGCAGGAGATGCGGCTTTCCTGCGGCGGATGGCTGATGAGAGCAGCGGCGCAGAGGCATTTTCGGTCTGCATCATCGGAAAGAAGAAAGATCAGAAGACGGGCAGGGAGATCAGCAGCACATGGATCCGGGAAGAGATTCAGGCGGGAAATGTTGAAGCAGCAGAAGAACTGCTCGGCAGACCTTACTTTGTGCTTGGTGAAGTGGTTCACGGGCGGCAGCTTGGCCGGACCCTGCAGATTCCGACAATTAACCAGATCCCTCCGCAGGAGAAACTTCTGCCGCCGAATGGTGTCTACTTCAGCCGCACCCGGATAGAAGGACAGGTATGGAACGGCATCACCAATATCGGCACGAAGCCGACGGTCGACGGCAGCCAGGTGACAGCGGAAACCCATCTGTTTGACTGCTCTTCCGATCTTTACGGCAAAGAGGCCAGAGTGGAACTGCTGCATTATCACAGACCGGAGCGCCGGTTCGGGTCTGTCGAAGAACTGAAAACGCATATGGAGGCGGATATCCGGGCAGCACAGGAATATATGGAGGCAGCCACCCTGCCATCGCAGGATTTCTTGACGGTAAAACTTTAATGTGTTAAAATCTGAAACAGATATGCAGTACTTTTTGCGTAACGGATCAGAAATCACATCACAGGAGAAATCATGGGAAAAGATATTCATACGGACGCAGTGAATCAGCTGTTCCGCGCGATTCTGACGCTGGAGTCGGTTGAGGAGTGCTATACATTCTTTGAAGATGCGTGTACGATCAATGAACTGCTCTCGCTGTCACAGCGTTTTGAAGTGGCAAGAATGCTGAAGCAGAAGAAAACCTATCTTGAGATTTCCAAGAAAACAGGCGCATCAACCGCAACGATCAGCCGGGTAAACCGGTCACTGATTTACGGAAACGACGGCTATGATCTTGTCCTGAAACGAATGGGAGAAGAACTGCCGGAGTAGTGGTGCAAATAAAAGGCAGCCCGCGGTCAGGAAGATCACTTTGTGATTCCGCTCGCGCGCGAAGAGTGCGCAGGCGCACTCTTTTTTACTTACAGGAGAAAAACGGTCATGATAGCAATCATTGATTACGATGCCGGAAATATCAGAAGTGTAGAGAAGGCAATGCGGCATCTCGGGGAAGAGGTTGTTCTGACAAGAGACCCCGTGATATTGAAACAGGCGGACGGCGTAATTCTGCCGGGTGTCGGAAGCTTCGGTGATGCCATGGAGCATCTGCATGCATTTGGCCTTGTGTCGGTGATCCGGGAGATCACGGATGCCGGAACGCCGTTTCTCGGCATTTGTCTCGGCCTGCAGCTGCTTTTTGAAGAGAGCGAAGAGAGCCCGGGCGTCAAGGGACTTGGCATACTGAAGGGAAAGATCCGGCGCATCCCGGATACGCCGGGACTTAAGATCCCGCACATGGGCTGGAATGCGCTGCATCTGCAGAATGACGGACGACTGTTCCGGGGAATTCCGGAGGACACCTATGTCTATTTTGTTCATTCCTATTATCTGGAGGCGGAGGATCCGTCCATCGTGAAGGCGACAACACAGTATGGAACAGAGATTCATGCATCCGTCGAAGACGGAAATGTATTTGCCTGCCAGTATCATCCGGAGAAAAGTTCGGACCGCGGTCTGGAGATGCTTCGGAATTTTGCAGCAATCTGCCGCGAAGACAGATGACAGGGAGACACCAGAAACAGAACGTGCAATTCCGGCCGGATTGATCTGGATATAATATAAAGGCCGGCTGCATTGCGCCGGATAAAGACACAGGCCGGCTGCGTACAGCCGGACGGAGAAATATTTATGGAAACAAAATTTACGAAACGAATCATTCCCTGCCTGGATGTACATGCAGGCCGCGTTGTAAAAGGTGTTAACTTTGTCAATCTTCGCGATGCCGGAGATCCGGTGGAAATTGCGAAGGCATATGACAAAGCCGGCGCTGACGAAGTGACGTTCCTTGACATCACAGCATCCAGTGACAACCGCGCGACCGTTGTGGACATGGTGCGTCAGGTGGCGGCCAATGTGTTCATTCCGTTTACTGTCGGCGGCGGTATCCGCACAGTCGATGATTTCCGGCTGCTGCTGCGGGAGGGCGCTGATAAGATCTCGGTTAACTCCGCAGCGATTATGAATCCGACCCTCATCAGCGAGGCGGCGGACAAATTCGGCAGCCAGTGTGTCGTCGTGGCGATCGATGCGAGAAGACGCACCGACGGATCCGGCGGATGGACAGTCTACAAAAACGGCGGCCGCGTTGACATGGGACTTGATGCAGTTGAGTGGGCTGCCAGAGCCGAACAGCTCGGTGCCGGTGAGATCCTGCTGACCAGTATGGACTGCGACGGAACGAAGAACGGCTATGATATTGAACTGACCCGCGCAATCTCGGATGCGGTCGGCATTCCGGTCATTGCCTCCGGCGGCGCCGGAACAATGGAACATTTCCGCGAGGCACTGACAGACGGCGGTGCGGACGCAGCACTTGCAGCTTCGCTGTTTCACTACAAAGAACTGGAGATCCGCGAGGTGAAGGAATATCTGCGGGATCACGGCGTGGCAGTGCGGCTGTAATCGGTGTTTGCCGGGTTCATTCTTCAACGCAGGCTGCCTTTTTCCACGCAGCTCAGATGGAATTCGCTGCTTTGGAAAAGGGCATCCTGATACAGAAACAAAAACAATACGGCAAACCCCGATTTGTATGAAGAAAAAAGGAGGCGACAAAATGCCACCGATCACAGGTGCCTGGGAAGCGGCGCTCCGTCCGGAGTTCCGCAAGCCATATTATAAAACGCTTTTTGAAACGGTCGGAAGAGAGTACCGCACGGCGGTTGTATATCCGCCGGCGGATGAGATCTTCAATGCATTTCATTTTACGCCGCTGGAAAAGGTGAAGGTTGTGATCCTCGGGCAGGATCCCTATCACGAGCCGGGACAGGCTGAGGGACTCTGTTTTTCAGTGAAACCCGGCGTGCAGATACCGCCGTCTCTTGTGAATATTTATCAGGAGCTTCACGATGATCTCGGCTGCAGTATTCCCAATCACGGGAGTCTTGTCAAATGGGCGGAACAGGGCGTTTTGCTGCTGAATACGGTTCTGACTGTGCGCGCACACCAGGCGAATTCGCACAGGGACATCGGCTGGGAACAGTTTACCGATGCGGCGATCCGGGTTCTGGCGGAACAGGAACAGCCGATTGTATTTATTCTCTGGGGAAGGCCTGCGCAGCGCAAGGCGCCGATGATCACAAAACCGGATCATCTGGTTCTGCAGGCACCGCATCCGAGCCCGCTTTCGGCATACCGCGGGTTCTTCGGCAGCAGACCGTTTTCTAAAACAAATCAGTTTCTGCAGGCAAAGGGACTGGAACCGGTCGACTGGCAGATTGAAAATATCTGAGTCAGACAGCGTGACCGATAAGAACAGAACTTAAGTGTAAGCCTCCGCTTTGACAGGCGGCGGCATCAGACAAGTCTCAATGGCGGATTTCTATGGCTAAAAAAAATAATCTGGTAAAAAATGCGTCGATCCTGATGGCTGCCACTATCATATCCCGCATCATAGGGCTGATCTACCGCCGTCCGCTCGGAGCGGTTCTCGGGGCAGTTGGCCTTGGATATTACGGATTCGCGAGCAGTCTGTACAGCATTCTGCTCCTGATCTCATCCTACAGTATCCCGATGGCAGTCTCCAAGATTGTCTCGGAACGGCTGGCACTCGGACAGTACAGAAATGCGCAGAAAGTGTTCCGCGGTGCGCTGCTGTATGCTGTTATGGTCGGCGGAATCACAGCTTTAATCGCCTTCTTTGGCGGCGGTTTTCTGCTGCCGGCCAACCAGCAGAATGCACTTCCGGCACTTCGCGTGCTGGCGCCGACGATATTCCTCTCGGCAATTCTTGGTGTTCTGCGCGGCTATTTTCAGGCACATCATACGATGACGCCGACGTCAATTTCACAGATCGCAGAACAGATCGTCAATGCGGTCGTCAGTGTGCTTGCGGCGTGGCTTCTGATCCGGCATTTTGCGCCGGGCGGCGGTGTACAGGCGGCGATCTACGGATCCATGGGCGGAACGATGGGAACCGGCGCGGGAGTTTTGACAGGACTTCTGTTCATGCTGCTGGTCTATTTCCTGAACAGAAAATATTTTGCGCGTGAGAGAAGACGTGACCCGCACGGCGGAGCGGAAACATACGGAGAAGTGTTCCGTGTCATTGCGCTGATGATTACGCCGGTCATTTTCACCACATTTGTCAACAATGCCAGTACCTATCTGGACAGCTATCTGTTTTCCAGTCTGCAGGGTGTGCGGGGGATCGCGTCAGAGACCATTTCCGCCGCATACGGCGAATACAGCAACTATTATCTTCCGGTAATCAATATCCCGCTTGCGCTGGCTTCGGCAAGTGCTTCCGCGATGATGCCGGAGGTGTCCGGAGACTACGCAGTCGGAGATCTTGACCGTGCGAATCATCAGATTTCCCAGACGATCCGGTTGACGATGTTCCTCTGCATTCCGTCCATGATCGGAATGACAGTACTGGCCTATCCCATTATGGGTGTGCTGTTCCCGTCTGCAACTGCGCTGGCGGCGCGGCTTTTGCTGACAGGCTCACTGTTTGTTCTGTTTGGCGCACTTTCCACAATTACGGCAAGTGTGCTGCAGTCCATCGGAAAACAGCGGACGGCACTGATCAATGCGGCAGCCTCCCTGATTCTGAATCTGATCATCCTCGCAGTGATCCTGCTGATCTGGCCGGCGGGCGGCATTTACTGGGTCATGCTCGCAAACCTGCTGTTTGCGGTGATCTATACCGTGCTCAACGGACTCATGCTTCGCAAATATCTCCGGTTCCGCAATGAACTGCGGCAGACCTATTTGTTCCCGCTGCTCGCATCCGCAATTATGGGTGCGGCCGCATTTGGCATCTATCAGCTGCTGTTCCATCTGACACGCAGGCCGTCCATTGCCGTCATCATTGCGATTCTGATCGCAATTCCGCTCTACCTGATCGCGTATGTGATCACGTCGGGGACAACCCGGGATGAGATGCTTCACTATCCTATGGGAACAAAGATCGTGCGCGTGCTGGAGCTGCTGCGCATCTATCGGTGATAACGGAGGGGTAATTCATTCTTCAACGCAGGATATTCGTGACTTCAGTCAAGAGAAGATATCCGTAAAAAAATACTTTCAAACCCCACATCCATGTGCTATACTGTACACGTTAATGACAAGGAAAGAAGGAGCGATGAATCTGTTAATGTCTGTGCAGCAGACGTGTTGCATATTCACGCATCCGACAATCGCAGATATCTGTGAAAGAATTACTACGAGGAGGACATCCTAATGAAACATATTAAGACACTGAATACAAAGAGCCTTCAGAGTACTGTTAAGAAGGGCGGCTGCGGCGAGTGCCAGACTTCCTGCCAGTCCGCATGCAAGACTTCCTGCACCGTCGGCAATCAGGTCTGCGAGCAGGCAAAGAAAGACTGAGAACAGCAGTAGAGTTGAATGACGCATAAGCGAGGTGTTTCAGGTGCTGTCGGAAGACACACCTGAGCACCTTTTGTTTTGTTCTCCTGTTGGATGTATAAGAATACAGTCTCATCCGGGAGTTTCACGATGCGTCAGACGGCGCGGCTGGAATTGGAGGAACACGTGGTACATTTATTTAAGAATAACGGATATAATATTGCGCTGGATGTCTGCAGCAGTGCGGTTCATGTGATCGATGATGTCGTTTACGATGTGCTGGATGTCCTGAACAAAGTGACGGCAGAGAACGCTGCAGATGACAGGGAGAACGGGACAGACACGCAGGCTCCGGCAGCATCTTCTGGAAATACAGGGGCTGCCGTCTGTTCACCGGACTGCGCGGAAAACGCGGAAGACTGCGGCGCTGCCGGCAGTTCCGGCTGCGCAGAGAATACAGAGGACTGCGGAGATGCGGAATCCTGCGGCGGCAGCGGAACCATTGCCGGACTGCAGACAAAGCTGGATACAGAGGAAATCATCGCGCAGGTACAGGCAGCACTGCATGAAAAATACGCCGCAGATGAGATCCGGACGGCCTGTGAGGAATGTGAGGAACTGCGGGCAGCGGGCATGCTGTACACAGAAGACGCATACCGTCCTGCAATTGAGCAGTTTGCCGGACGCCAGACTGTTGTAAAGGCACTGTGCCTGCATGTGGCACATGACTGCAACCTGGCATGCCGCTATTGTTTTGCAGAAGAAGGAGAATATCACGGACGGCGCGCGCTGATGTCGCTGGAAACCGGTAAGCAGGCGCTGGATTTTCTGGTGGCAAACTCCGGGAACCGCCGCAATCTGGAAGTGGATTTCTTCGGCGGCGAGCCGACCCTGAACTGGAACGTCGTAAAAGAACTGGTAGCGTACGGACGATCCATTGAGAAGGAACACAATAAAAACTTCCGCTTTACGCTTACGACAAACGGCGTGCTGCTCAATGACGAGATCATGGAATTCTGCAACCGGGAGATGGGCAATGTCGTTCTCTCCATCGACGGGCGTCCGGAGACCAATGACCGGATGCGTCCGTTCCGCGGGGGACAGAGCAGCTATGGTCTGATTGTCCCGAAGTTTATGAAATTTGCGGAGCTGCGCAATCAGAACAATTATTATGTGCGCGGCACATTTACGCACTTCAATCTGGATTTTGCGGCAGATGTTCTGCATCTGGCAGATCTTGGATTTAAGCAGATTTCTGTCGAGCCGGTGGTCGCACCGCCGGAAATGGATTATGCGATCCGGGAAGAGGATCTTCCGGTTATTATGGAGCAGTACGATCTTCTGGCCAGAGAAATCATTAAGCGCGAAAAGGAGGGAAGAGGTTTTAATTTCTTCCACTTTATGATCGATCTGGAGGGCGGTCCCTGCGTCTACAAACGGCTCTCAGGCTGCGGCTCCGGCACAGAATATCTGGCTGTCACACCGTGGGGTGATCTGTATCCGTGTCATCAGTTTGTGGGAATTGATGAATTCTGCATGGGAAATGTCAGAGACGGCATCAGCCGGACGGATCTGGTGCAGCATTTCAAGAGCTGCAATGTTTATGCAAAGCCGGAATGCAGCAATTGCTTCTCGCGTTTCTTCTGCAGCGGCGGGTGCGCGGCAAATGCGCATCATTTTACCGGTGATATTCTCGGCAATTATGAAATTGGCTGTGCCATGCAGAAAAAACGTGTGGAATGTGCACTGATGATCAAGGCGGCGCTTGCAGACGCATGAATACAGTGGAACTGTTCCCCGCCTCAGACGCATAGAGCGTCAGATGGCTGGTTTGTATTTTGCCAGACTCTGTGGTGAGTACAATCTACCACTGAGCGCAACGCTCTGCGAGGGTGCGCCGGCTCCCGCACGCGGAACTTGAATGAAAAACTGCAGAATTCTGCAAAAAACAGTTGAGATTGTGTAAAAATTCGTTTAATATAACTTAGTTGGACACGAACTAATTACAGGAGATGACAATGTCATGAAAAAGAGTAAAAGTATTATTGTACTGGTAATTATGCTGGTACTGACAGTGCTGCTGGGTTATACAGTCGGCTTTGGCTGGGGTGAAAACCATACCGGCAGTGCGCGGCATATCCACACGGGTCTGGATCTGTCCGGCGGTGTCAGCATCACATATGAGGCGACGGAAGGAAATCCTTCCATGGAGGACATGGATGATACCGTGTTCAAACTGCAGCAGCGTGTTGACCAGTACAGCACTGAGGCACAGGTTTATAAACAGGGACTGAATCGTATTGCGGTTGAGATTCCGGGCGTCAGTGATGCCAATGCGATTCTGGAAGAGCTGGGTAAACCGGGTTCTCTGGAATTTCAGGATGAGGACGGCAACGTTGTTCTGGCAGGTACTGATATTGCCGGCGCAGAGGGCGTGGCAACACAGAACCAGACCACAGGTGAGCATCAGTATGTCGTAGAACTGACACTGACAACTGACGGCGCGGACAAGTTTGCAGAGGCAACCGGCAACAATGTCGGCAAGCGTATTGCAATCGTCTATGACGGCGAAACCATCAGCAATCCGACTGTCCAGACCAAGATTACCGGCGGCAAGGCTGAGATCACAGGTATGGAATCCATCGAGGAGGCACGTAATCTTGCTTCCAACATCCGTATCGGTTCTCTGTCGCTGGAACTGCAGGAGGTTTACTCCAATGTCGTCGGTGCACAGCTCGGCCAGGATGCGCTTGCTACCAGCGTCAAGGCGGGTATCATCGGTATCTGCATTGTCATTCTTCTGATGATTGTGCTGTTCCGGATCTCCGGTCTGGCAGCAGGCTGGGCGCTGATTCTCTTTGCCCTTCTGGACATTGCGATGATCAATGCATTTGAGATCACACTGACCCTGCCGGGTATCGCAGGCCTGATCCTGACCATCGGTATGGCCGTGGACGCAAATGTCATTATTTATACGAGAACAAAAGAGGAGATCGGCAACGGCAATACAATCCGCGGTGCGATCCGTGCCGGCTACAGCAAGGCATTTTCCGCAATTCTGGACGGCAACGTCACAACCCTGATTGCGGCAGCCGTGCTTGCATTCCTCGGCACCGGCACCATCAAAGGATTTGCATACACACTGGCACTTGGTGTCATTATCTCCATGTTCAGTGCGCTGGTTCTTTCCAGACTGCTGATCAATACATTCTACGGACTGGGCGCAAAGGACGAGAAGTTCTACGGTAAAATCGAGCCGCGTACGGCCCGCAACATCCTCGGCAAGCGCGTCATTGCATTTGCAATCTCAATCGTTCTGATTGCTCTCGGACCGATCGGCATGGCAGTGAACAATGCACGTGACGGCCGCCCGATCAACTTCAGTCTGGACTTCATCGGCGGAACAGCCACCACAGTTGATTTCGGCGAGGACATCAGCCTGGAAGATCTGGATACGAAGGTAGAGCCGGTTGTGCAGGAAGTCACCGGAGATGCAAACATTCAGTTCCAGAAAGTGACATCATCCAATCAGGTCATTATCAAGACGCGTGAGCTGTCTGTCGATGAGCGTGAACAGCTCAATACAGCGCTGGCTGATAACTTTGAGAAGGTGGATCCGGAGACCATCACGGCAGAGAACATTTCCTCCATTATCAGTGGAGAGATGCGTTCCAATGCGATCCGTGCCGTTGTCATCGCGATCATCCTGATGCTGGTATATATCTGGATCAGATTCCGCGACCTCCGGTTCGCAACGGCAGCAGTCATTGCACTGGCACACGATATTCTGATTGTATTCATGTTCTACGTTGTGTCCCGCTCCTCTGTCGGCAGCACATTTATTGCAGTTATGCTGACAATCCTCGGCTATTCGATCAATGCGACCATCGTCGTATTTGACCGTATCCGCGAGGCGATGGCGGTGAAGGGAAGAACGCTGTCACAGGGTGTCAACCAGGCGGTAACAGATACGATGACACGAAGCCTGTATACATCCCTGACCACATTGATCACGATCTTCGTGCTGTATCTGATGGGCGTACCCTCGGTTAAGGAATTCTCTCTTCCGATTATCGTCGGTATCATCGCAGGTACTTATTCATCCATTCTGCTGGCATCACCGGTCTGGTATCTCTTCAAGACAAAGATCGGCAAGAACCGTGTGATTGATACACCGGTCAAAGAAGCGGCAGGTAAGACTGCAGCCGCTGCAGCAGCGCAGGCATCCGGCACGGCTGCAGGTGCAGCAGGCAAGGCAGCAGCTTCGACAGGCAATGCCGGAAAGCAGGGCGGAAAGAAGCAGAAGAAGGACCGGAGCGAGCTGCAGAGCATCAAACCAAAACGCGGACGCAACCGCCGCGGTTGAATATCGAAAGGTATGATTGATACCCGGGAGGCTTTGCCTTCCGGGTATTTGTGAATCGGGGAGAAAAGGAGACAGGGGACGGTTCTCTGTCTCCACATGACAGCCAGGATGCCATTTTCCACGCAGCTCAGGTGGAATTCGCTGCTTTGGAAAAGGCATCCCAGCCGGTGTGGCGGGCAGAAGGAAAAGGAGACAGAGAACCGTCCCCTGTCTCCTGTGAAGGAGTTAACATGAAAGAGAACTGGGTTGTGGCTGCCAAGCGTGCCGATTTCAATGCGATTGCGCAGCAGTTTCACATTGATCCTGTGATTGCGCGTCTGATCCGCAACAGGGATGTTATCGGAAATGCGGCAATAGATAAATATCTGAATGGCACAGAGGCGGATCTGTACGATCCGGCACTGCTGAAGGATCTGCCGGAGGCGGTCGGATTTCTGACAGGGGCAGTCCGGGAAGGCAGGAAGATCCGGATCATCGGCGATTATGATATTGACGGTGTCATGGCCTCTTATATTTTGCTGCGCGGGTTGTCGAGACTCGGAGCTGACGTGGATGTGCGGATCCCGGAGCGGATCCGGGACGGATACGGACTGAATGCACGTCTGGTGGAGTGTGCGCATCGGGACGGCCGGGAAATTCTGGTCACCTGTGATAATGGTATCGCTGCTGCGGCGGAACTGGAACTGGCCTATGAATACGGCATGCAGGCCATAGTGACAGATCACCACGAGGTGCCGAAAATCACTGATGCAGACGGCACGGAAAAGATGCAGCTTCCGCGCGCGGAGGCAGTTATCGACCCGAAGCGGACAGACTGCAGCTATCCATATCCGGGCCTCTGCGGGGCAGCGGTTGCCTGGAAACTGATCACCGGGCTTTACCGCCGGGCGGGGATTCCGGAAGCAGAGGCAATGGCGTTTCTGGAATATGCTGCGTTCGCCACCATCGGTGATGTCATGGATCTCACCGATGAAAACCGGATCATCGTCCGGGAAGGACTGAAGCGGCTCCGGCGGACAGAAAACCCGGGACTGGCGGAACTGATCCGGCAGAATAAGATTGAACCGTCGGCGATTGATGTTTATCATGTCGGGTTTGTGCTCGGCCCCTGCCTGAATGCCAGCGGACGTCTGGACACGGCCGGACATGCACTGGAACTGCTGACTGCAGAAGATGAGACTGAGGCTTCCCGCCTGGCAGGGGATCTGATCGCGCTCAATGCCAGCCGGAAATCCATGACGGTGCAGAGTGAGGAGAACGCACTGCAGCTGATCCGTGAGACAGGACTGGATCAGGACCGCGTCATGGTGGTTTATCTGCCGGACTGTCACGAATCGCTGGCGGGAATTGTCGCAGGCAGGATCCGCGAACAGTATCACAGGCCGGTATTTGTCCTGACACAGGCGGCAGACGGCGTCAAGGGATCCGGCAGGTCGATCGACGCCTACGATATGTATGCGGGGGTGTGTACCTGCAGCGAACTGCTCACGAAGTTCGGGGGACACCGGCTTGCCGCGGGACTTTCTCTGGATGAAGATCAGGTCGAGGCGTTCCGGCGCCAGATCAACAGATCCTGTCAGCTGACAGAGGAAGATCTCATTCCCAAAACGGTAATTGATGTGCCCATGCCTGTTTCCTATGTGACAGCAAAGCTGGTAGAGCAGATTGATTATCTCAGGCCGTTTGGAAAAGGAAACAGCAAACCCGTATTCGCAGACCGGGATCTTCAGGTCGTGCAGCCGCGCATTTTCGGAAAGAGCGGAAATGTCGTCAAATGCCGCCTGAAGAATCCGGCGGGACTGACCATTGACGCCGTGTATTTCGGCGAAGGGGCCCGGTTTGTATCAGATACAGACGGCGCGCATATTGATGTCATCTACTATCCCGGAATCGATACATTCCGGGGAAGAAATACACTGCAGGTCACGATCACGAATTATCGCCGGAGAACGCTTTGATTCTCCATGAAATATTGAATCTCAACCCTGATAATGCTATACTTAATTTTATTTATAATTCCTGTATAATACGGTCTTCACAGGCCGGCTGCAGGAATCAGAGAAAAAGATGATCCGGCTGATCACAAGGAGGAATACATGAAAAAACTTGAAGAATATGTTGTAAGTATCCCGGACTTTCCGGAAAAAGGAATCATTTTCAGAGATGTTACCAGCATTCTGCAGGATGCAGACGGCCTTCAGCTCTCGATTGATTCTCTGCAGAAGTTTCTGGAAGGTGTAGAGTTTGATGTGATCGCCGGAACCGAGTCCAGAGGATTTATTTTCGGTGTTCCGGTTGCCTACAATATGCATAAGCCGTTCATCCCGGTTCGTAAGAAAGGCAAACTGCCGCGGGAAACTGTCTCCAAGAAATATGACCTGGAGTACGGCACAGCTGAGATCGAGATTCACAAGGATGCGATTCAGCCGGGACAGAAGGTTGTCATTATCGACGATCTGATCGCGACCGGCGGAACCGTCAAGGCGGCAGCAGAGCTATTTGAAGAACTCGGCGGCGAAGTCGTCAAGATGGTCTTCGTTATGGAGCTGGCAGGCCTCAAAGGCAGAGAAAAACTGGCAGAATATGACATTGATTCTGCAATTATTTATGAGGGAAAATAACCGGAAATCTTTCTGAATACGAGGGAAAATAACCGGAAATCTTTCTGAAGAGGACAGATCGGAGGTGTTCATGCGCGAAATTACCAATATTCAGGACAAAGAACAACTGAAGAGAGAAATTGCCGCTGTGGATGCCAATGTGAAGTCCATGGAGGATTTCACAACGCCGGAAGAGCTCTATGAAGAGCTTCTCCGTCTGATCCGCAGCTATTACCCGGAAGGGACGATTGAGATTGTCGAGAAGGCCTATGAGATTGCGCGGATCGCGCATGACGGGCAGCTGCGCAAATCAGGTGAGCCCTACATCATCCATCCACTCTGTGTTGCGATCATTCTGGCAGATCTGGAGATGGACTGCGAGTCCCTCGTGGCGGCGCTGCTGCACGATGTCGTGGAAGACACGATTATGACAAATGAGGAGCTGACCGAGCAGTTCGGACCGGATGTCGCGATGATTGTCGACGGTGTCACCAAACTGAGTCAGCTGTCTTATAAAGCGGATAAGCTTGAGGAGCAGGCAGAGAATCTGCGCAAACTGTTTCTGGCCATGGCCAAGGATATCCGCGTCATTCTGGTAAAACTGGCGGACCGCCTGCATAATATGCGGACCCTTCAGTATATGAAGCCGGTGAAGCAGCACGACAAATCCCGCGAGACGCTGGATATCTATTCGCCGATTGCAGGCCGTCTCGGTCTTGCAAAGATCAAGAATGAGCTCGAGGATCTGGCACTGAAATATCTCTATCCGGAGGAATACCAGAATCTGGTCGAGCAGATTGACCAGAAGAAAGAAGTCCGCGAGGAATTTGTCAGGAAGATCGTCGCAGATGTGCGCAGGCAGATTGAAACGGCGGGAATTCAGGCAGAGATCACGGGCCGTGTCAAGCACATGTTCAGCATCTACAAAAAGATGGTCAATCAGAACAAGACGCTGGATCAGATCTATGATGTCTTTGCAGTACGTATCATCGTTCCGACAGTCAGGGACTGTTACGCTGCGCTCGGTGTAATTCATGAGCTTTATACACCGATTCCCGGACGTTTCAAAGACTATATCGCCATGCCGAAGCCGAATATGTATCAGTCGCTCCACACGACGCTGATCAGCGCGACCGGCAGGCCTTTTGAGATTCAGATCCGGACATTTGCAATGCACCGGGTTGCTGAATATGGTATCGCGGCACACTGGCGCTATAAGTCCGGTGAGGACATGCCGCGCCGTCCAGGCGACATCGATGAGGAAGAGAAACTCAACTGGCTTCGTCAGATTCTGGAGTGGCAGCAGGATTCCTCTGACAACAAGGAATTCATGAGTCTGCTTAAGAGCGATCTGGATCTGTTTACGGAGAATGTTTATGTATTTTCGCCGGCCGGCGATCTGAAGGCACTGCCGAGCGGATCCTGTACCATTGATTTTGCCTATGCCGTACACTCGGCTGTCGGCAACCGGATGGTGGGTGCCCGCATCAACGGCAAGCTTGTGCCGATCGAAACCGTTCTGCAGAACGGCGACCGGATTGAGATTATTACCTCGCAGAATTCCCGCGGACCGAGCCGCGACTGGCTGAAAGTCGTCAAGAGCACGACCGCGCGCAACCGGATCAACCGCTGGTTCCGTGAGGAGAAGAAAGAAGACAATATTCTGAAAGGCCGCGACGCGCTGAATGCGTACGCGAAACGCAAGGAGCAGCCGCTCTCCGAATATCTGAAACCTGCCTATATGGAACGTGTCATGCACCGTTATGGGTTCAATGACTGGGAATCCGTTCTGGCAGCGATCGGACACGGCGGTCTGAAAGAGGGACAGGTCCTGAACCGCCTGAAAAGTGCGTGGGAGGCCGACCAGGCAGCACGCATTACGGACCAGCAGGTTCTGGAAGCAGTACAGGGATCGGACAGCATTTCCCATCTCACGGAAAATGAGCGCCACAAAGGCGGGATCACGGTCCGCGGCATTACTGATGTTTCCGTGCGCTTCTCGAAATGCTGCAGCCCGATTCCGGGCGACGAGATTGTCGGATTTGTCACACGCGGACGCGGCATAACCATTCACCGGACGGACTGCGTCAATATTATGACCCTGCCTGAATCAGAGCGCGACCGGCTGATTGACGCCGAGTGGGCGCCGGAGCAGGACGGCAGACAGAGTTACACGGTCGAGATCAAAGTGTTCGCACAGAACAGAACCGGACTGCTGGTTGACATTTCCCGCGTCTTCTCGGACCGCGGCGTTGACATGAGCGCGATCAATGTGCGTCTGAATAAACAGAATGTTGCCACGATGGAGATTACGTTTGACGTTTCCAGCAGGGACGAACTGATGCAGATTATGCAGAAGATCCGTCAGGTGGAGAATGTCACAGATGTCAGCCGTACCGTGGGATAACGCATCCTGTGCAGAGCATTTGCGGAACCGGATCCTGATGCAGGAAAATCCGTTACGGGTAAGAGCCGGCATGGGTATCATTATGTGTAAGAACCGTTGCGTATAATTGCCGGCATGGATCCGGTCTTTCCGGAAAAGGAAGAATCATATGAACAAATTAGAGATAAAAAGTCTGCTGCTCGGCAATATCATGACGAACTGCTATCTGCTGATGAACAAAGAGACACATGAGATGCTCATTGTTGATCCGGCGGATCAGGCGTTCGGCATCCAGAAGCGTGTCGAGGCGATGGAGGCAAAGCCGGTGGCAATCCTGCTGACGCACGGGCATTTCGATCACATGCTCGCGGCAGATGAACTCCGCAGAAAATATAATTGTGAGATCTATGCACATGTGAAGGAGAAAGCAGTTCTGGAAGATCCGATGCTGAATCTTTCCGGTGTCTGGGAGGCGGGAACAGCTGTAAGCGCCGACCGGTATGTCACAGAAGGCGAGCAGCTGGAACTTGCAGGATTTCGTATTCAGGTGCTGTTTACGCCGGGACATACACAGGGAAGCTGCTGTTACTACTTCCCGGATGAAGGCGTTCTGATCTCCGGGGACACCCTGTTTCAGGGTTCATGCGGGCGCACGGATTTTCCGACCTCCAGTGTCCAGGATATGATGAAAAGCCTGAAGCGTCTGACAGATGAACTGCCGGATGAAACGGCGGTTTATCCGGGGCACAATGCACCGACAACCATTGCAGATGAGAAACGGTGGAATCCGTTTATTCCGCGATGAAGATACTTCTGATCTTTAACGAAAAGAAATTTGAATATGATATATTTAATCTGATCCGCGCATTCTATCCGGACGCAGAGATGGAGATCCGGTATGAAGAGACGGATCAAATACTGTCTGCAGAAGCGGATCTTATCTGGCGGATTGCTTACGGGCGGGAACAGATTACTGTGGAAATGACACAGGAGTCAGCTGCTTCGACGGAAGAACTGCCCGCGCAGAAAGCAGCCGGGCCGGAACGGGCAGAAGCACAGACGGTCTGGCGGGAAACGCTGCAGCTCACGGCACCGGATGACAGGAAAGAGACAAAAAACCAGCTGAAAAGGCTGGTTTATTCAGGCCTTGTAAAGCAGTGCGGCCATCCGCTTCCTTGGGGAGATCTCTCGGGGATCCGGCCGGTCCGGCTGGTGACCGGAATGCTGGAAGATGAGCACATGACGCAGGAAGAAGCAGTCCGCGCGATGCAGACGCGCTACTGTGTCAGTCCGGCCAAGGCAGAACTGGCGGTATCTGTGGCATCACGCGAGCAGACACTTCTGCAGCAGTTTGATTACCGGAGTGGATATAGTCTTTATGTGGATATTCCATTCTGCCCGTCCATCTGTCTGTACTGTACATTTGGCTCCCATCCGCTGAATGCGTGGAAGGATTCCGTCGAACCGTATCTGTCGGCGCTGACACGTGAACTGGAGATGACCGCGCAGCTGATGCAGACGACACGGCTGGACACGATTTACATCGGGGGCGGAACGCCGACGTCTCTTTCACCGGAACAGATGGATACGCTGCTGACCTGTATGGAACACCTGTTTTCTTTTTCAGATCTGCGGGAATTTACGGTAGAAGCAGGACGCCCGGATACGATTACAGAAGAGATGCTGTCTGTGCTGGCAGCGCACCCGGTGACACGGATTTCCATCAATCCGCAGACCATGCATCAGAAGACGCTGGATCTGATCGGGCGCCGGCACACGGTAGAAGAAACCGTGGATGCATTTCATCTGGCGCGTAAGCTGGGATTTGATCATATCAATATGGATATGATTGTCGGCCTGCCCGGCGAAGGCGCGGCAGAGGCAGCGGCTTCCATGGCTGCAATTGAGCAGCTTGCGCCGGATGCATTTACCGTCCATTCCCTGGCATTGAAGCGGGCGGCGCGGATGAATGAGTTCCGCGATATCTGGCGGCCGGTATCCTTTGCAAATTCGATTGAAATCATGGATGCCGTCGCAGAGGGAGCCGCGCGGATGGAAATGTCACCATACTACCTCTACCGACAGAAAAATATGGCGGGGAATTTTGAAAATGTCGGTTACGCGAAGGCGGGAAAGGCCTGCCTGTACAATATTCTCATCATGGAAGAAAAGCAGACGATCGTGGGAAACGGCTGCGGCGCCGCCACCAAACTGATCCTGCCGGACGGCAGCAAAGGCGGGCGTGCAGGCAACGTCAAGAGCCTGCAGGAATATCTTGCCCGGACAGATGAGATGATAGAGCGGAAACGGATATTATTACAAAAACAGTGAAATCAGCATTCCATCGCAGAAACACTCGCTGCTGAGTGGCTAAGCTCACGGACCTGTTGATTTCTTATGAAAATAAAGTTGTAAAAAGGAGATATAAGATGGCCATGAAGAAAAAACCCGTAACAGGAATGAAGGACATTCTGCCGCGGGAGATGGAGATCCGTGACTATGTGATCGGATTGATTAAACAGACCTATGCAACGTTCGGATTCACCTCAATGGAGACACCCTGTGTCGAGCATATTGAGAACCTGAACAGCAAACAGGGCGGGGAAAATGAGAAACTGATTTTCAAGATCCTGAAGCGCGGCGAGAAGCTTCGCCTTGCAGAGGCAAAAGAGGAGATGGATCTGGTAGACGGCGGTCTCCGCTATGATCTGACCGTGCCGCTTTCCAGATACTATGCAAATAATGCCGCGGAGCTGCCGGCTCCGTTCAAGGCTCTGCAGATGGGAAATGTATGGCGTGCAGACCGTCCGCAGCGCGGCCGCTACCGTCAGTTTATGCAGTGTGATATTGATATTCTGGGCGAGGCGACCAACCTGGCCGAGATTGAGCTGATTCTTGCAACAACAACTCTTCTGGGCAAGCTGGATTTCTCGAATTTCACAATCCGGATCAATGACCGGCGGATTCTTCGGGCAATGGCGGCATACAGTGGATTTCCGGCAGATTCCTATGATACCGTTTTCATTATTCTGGATAAAATGGACAAGATCGGCCTGGACGGTGTTGCAGAGGAACTGGCGAAAGAAGGCTATCCGCAGGATGCCATCGACCGCTATCTGGAACTTTTCCGCGTAATCACACCGGATGCCGCAGGTGTCCAGACTGCAAAAGAAAAACTGGAAGGTTACCTGGATCCGGCGGATGCAGACGCACTTGCAGAGATTATAGAAACTGTGGATGCGATCAAGCGCGCAGACTTCCGGATTGTATTTGATCCGACATTGGTGCGCGGCATGTCCTACTATACGGGACCGATCTTCGAGATTGCCATGGATGAGTACGGCGGGTCTGTCGGCGGCGGCGGACGCTATGATGAGATGATTGGCAAATTTACCGGCCAGAATGTGCCGGCCTGCGGTTTCTCCATCGGCTTCGAGCGCATTGTCATGCTGCTGCTGGAGCGTGATTTCCAGGTGCCGACCCGTCCGCAGAAGAAGGCATATCTGCTGGATAAGCGGCTCTCACCGGAGCAGGTGAAGCAGGCTACCATCCGCGCAATGCAGGAGCGTGAAGCAGGCAAGGCGGTCAATGTACTTCTGATGAAAAAGAACAAGAAGTTCCAGAAGCAGCAGCTGACCGATGAAGGTTATACGGAGATTGAAGAGGTTTTTGCGGATTGAGTTGAAGTGGGCTTTTAATGAGTTCGCGTGAGGTGTTGGGGACAAATATATGTTCCCTGGCTCAGGTAGAATTCGCCATTGAACATATATTTGTCCCCACCGCCTCGCGCTTACTCTTTGGCGGCGCTGCGAACGGCCGCTGTTTACGGTATTGCTTCATTGTTGAGCGGCCGCAGGCGAAAGAATAGCTGCCTTCGCGGGGCCATGGGTGCAGAGGCGTCGCATCAGTGCGGCGCCTTTGGTTTGATAAGAAGGATAATCGTGATATAATTTCGTGAAAATAGAGTATTTGA
>JAFRGW010000056.1 GCA_017433615.1 Eubacterium sp. | reverse complement strand
TGGCGGTCTCGTCCGTAAAAACCCTCGATGCATCAATCCCGCAGACATGAACGAGATAATCCTTCATCATCCCGGCCTCCGTATGTCGGTCCGGATTGTTCGGTCCGGTTGCTCCGCCCGAACACACGAGAATTGTCTCCGGAAATGTCCTTGCGGCGGCCGCCGCCGCATTGCATCTGCCCTTTAATTCATCGGTCATTTCCCCGTTCATCAGCTCATAGCCCAGAACCACAAAGGCATGCCTGCTGCTGTTCGGGACGCCCTCACCGATCAGTTCATTTGCATAGCTGTCTTCACGGAATGCGCACTGCCTGTATTCCGGATTCAGATACACATCTTTCCAGTGTCCGGCAATGCGGTTTGCTACCGCAGCGTCTTCCCGGCTGATCTCTGCAATTGCTGCCAGATCGGATGCGATGGTCTCAGAGTCGTTCGGTGACGGTGTTTCATATGCATTCAGCAGGTCGGTGAGCAGCCTGCTGAAATGAGTCCTGTTTGCTTCCGAGATTTTATACTCCCGCCTGATAGGCTGAAGCATTGCCCCGATAATCACGATGACACAGAGCACAACAGCCGCTGTGCCGGCAATGAATTTTCTCATGCCGTTATCAGCTTGGAGCAAAGATTGTTTTTACAGGCCTCGACGTAATCGGAAATCATTTTTCTTCCTCCATTCTGTTTAATGCTTTATCCAAAAGCTGTTTCAGCTGGATCAGCTCATCGACAGGCAGATTCACACATCCTGCCATTTTTCCGGGAACCTTTACCGCTTCTTCCTTCAATGCTTCCCCAGCCTCCGTCAGAGACACAAACAGATTCCGCTCGTCATGCTCTTGACGGGATCTTGTCACCAGACCCAGTTTCTCCAGCCGCTTCAGAAGCGGTGTCAGCGTGCCGGAGTCCAGCCTGACGATCGAGCCGAGTTCTTTTTCCGTCATGCCGCCGTACTCCCAGAATGCCATCATCACAACATACTGTGTGTAAGTGAGCCCAAGCTTTTCAAGCGGTTCTCTATATCGCCGAACAACTTCCTTTGCGCAGGCATAAAGCGGAAAACAAAGCTGATTTTCCAACCTGATGCATGCGTATCTGTCTTCAGTCATAACTATTGTCTGCCTCAGCGCCGTCTTTCGGAAAACACAGGGTTTCTCCGGACTGCAGGACCTTTCGGCAGGCATCTCCTTTTATTGTCTTCTATTTAATTGCGCGCAAGTGATTGCATGAAAAATATACTATTTTCACCTGCATTTGTCAAGTTCATTTCTGCAGCGGCCGCAATTGATTCTCCTGCCGGTTTATGGTATGATCTAAAGCCGTCACAGCAGCTTGTCTGCCCGTATCCAAGCTGCAGAAAGCGGAAGTCGGGCGCAAAGAATTGTTGGAAGGTCCTGCAGTTCCGACCAATATGAGATAACCACACGGAGGACTGTCACCATGAAGATCAGCGATATCCTTTCCCATTTTGTGCTGAAATATCTTGCGGTTCCCAAAAGCCCCAAAATCCTGCCGGATAAAACGCACATTGCCTGCATCGGAGACAGCATTACATCCGGAGTCGGCGTAGGAGGCAGGACAGAGCAGACCTGGGAGTATTATCTGAATCAGATCCTCGGTGAGGATTATCAGGTAATCAACTACGGGATCAGCGGCAGAACGCTTCAGGACGAGGGCGATTATCCGTACAGAGCCGACAAGTTCTACCGTGAGTCACGAAACTGCTCTGCCGAAATCTATCTGATCATGCTCGGCAGCAATGATGCAAAGCCCTACAACTGGAATGAGGAACGATATGAGCGGGAATTCCATTCCTTCTGCAAAGAATACAGGGATCTGAAGAATCATCCGCGCGTCATCGTGATGACCCCGCCGCAGTGCTATGCCGATCCCAAAACCGGAAAGGTCGGCTTCAATATCAGCGCAGAAACAATAGACCGCTGCATTACGGCGATTATCAGGAGACAGGCGGAGAATCTGAACCTCGAGGTCATCGATCTGCACGAACTGACGCAGAATCATGAGGACTGGTTCGCCGACGGTGTGCATCCCAATGCCTTGGGCAATCAGATGATTGCAGAGCATCTGGCCGTTCAGTTGGCAAATGAATCCTGACCTGTTCAGAAAGGCTTTCTTAGGCAATTCTTTCTCAAATAAAACAATCTGGGGCCCATCATCCGGGCTCCGGATTTTCACTGTCTTTCTGATTCCTTATATCTTATATATGCTGTCGGATCCGATATACTGACCGGCATATGGATTCGTGCTGTAGTTATCCTGATTCATACCGTATGTCGGGACGGCATCAACCACCTTGATAAAAGCCCATTTTGTGCTGGAATTGTCGATATCGCTGTGGAAGCTGCAGAACACTGCCCAATCATTCAGCTCACTGTCCAGGTTGTGAATCGTC
>JAFRGW010000055.1 GCA_017433615.1 Eubacterium sp. | reverse complement strand
GCCTTCATCTGCAGCGGGCAAAGCATATCCTGCATGTGGCGTCGGTGAATGGCGCTGAGGCGCTTATCCTCGGCGCATTCGGCTGTGGCGCTTTTGCGAACGATCCCCATGTAGTGGCGAAGGCATATGCCGATGCGCTACAAGAATACAAGGGACGCTTCCGGCACATTGAGTTTGCGGTGTACTGTCGACCGGATGAAACAGTCAATTATGACGCGTTCAAACACGCTTTGGAGTAACACAATGAAGATTACGCTGAAGGATCAAGAAATCATAACAGCCCAGAATGCCTTGGAAATGTACATTGCCATGCATCTGGGGAGATACGGGGATATCATCATGCACTATCCTTTCCGGTGCAAAGATGATGATTTCAAGCAGTTCAGGTCTCGAGAGGATGAATGTGAATCATACCTGCAGCATATTCGGAATACCCTGATGCCCGATATGCAGAGATACCCTCTGCGCAGCGCAAACAGAGGTATTTTCCAGCCGATTGTCGACGATAGGGCCAGGGATGCATACGATATGCTCCAGTGCATCCGGTATGTTTACGCATGGCATAAACATCCGGAAGGCGGGCATACGGTTAACTTTTATGAGCCAATGATCAGAGGAAGATATCCAAAACTGGAATGCCGTGCTTATGATGAAGACTGTGTGGATGCCGAACTGTGCGCAGAGCAGATGAAAATCTTCTGTGAGGCAGCGCAGGTATATGATCATATCAATCAGGGACGGATCCGGCAGGCATTCACACTATATACAGATAATACTGAGGCGCTGAATACAGCCGAAAAGATCGAACTGCTTGTTCCGAAGGTAGAGGACAAGTATATCAAGGAAACAGAACGACTGCTGCGCCATATACAGAAAGCAGAGGGCGATAAGAAATGAACACCCAGGGATCAGAAGCGTCAGAAGTGAAAAAACCTGAAGGTATGCGGCAACTTATTATTGCCCGGAAAGACCTGCAGATGTCCCCAGGAAAACTGGCGGCACAGGTCAGTCACGCCAGTATGGCTTTTATCGCGAATATGCTGCGGAATGGCGGCGTGGACGAGGAACTGTCGATGGACACCGGCGATGTCGAAGCATACCACATCAACGTCACGATGCCGCCCGATATATACAACGACTGGCTGAACGGAATTTTTACGAAAACGATCTGCGAGGCAAAAAACAGGAACCATCTGATGAAAGCGATCACCATGGCGGAGGAATTGGGCCTGCAGGAGGGAAAGGATTTCTTCCTTATCAAAGATAACTGTCTGACGGAACTGGAGCCGGAGGAATACGACGAAAACGGAACAGGCCGAACACTGACGTGTATCGGCTTCCGTCCCCTGCCGGATTCAATTGCCCATCAGATCAGCAGAAAATATCAGCTTTACAGGTGACAGGAATGAAGTATTACGTTACAGCAGATATTCATGGTTTTTACACCCCGTTTCATAAAGCGCTGACTGCATCCGGATACTTTGATGAAACTGGCGAAAAGAAGCTGATCATCTGCGGCGACCTGTTTGATCGCGGAACAGAGGAACGGGAACTTCAACAGTTCATTATGGAAAACAAAGAAGACCTGATCCTCATTCAGGGGAATCATGAAGAGCTGTTCTGTGAACTGGTCGGTAAGGATCATGGGTTGGCCTATTATCACCATGTGCATAACGGCACCTATCAGACTGCATTGGCTTTGACCGGCTATGACGCTACCATGGCCAGGATCCGGCATTACGATTTTGCGGAGGCAGCCCGGAAAACGCCGTATTATGCGGAAATTATCCCATCCATGCTGGATTACCATGAGACTGCCCATTATATTTTTATTCATGGATGGATTCCATGTTTTGCACATCCAAAATACAGTAAGATGGATGATTGGCGTACCGCTTCTCCGGAAGACTGGGAGCGGGCCAGATGGTTCAACGGCATGGATGCTGCTAAGGCAGGGGTGCTTGAAGAAGGAAAGACAATTGTCTGCGGGCATTGGCATTGCTCATATGGCCACAGTAATTTCGAGGGAAAGGGCTCAGAATTCGGAGAAGATGCAGATTT
>JAFRGW010000054.1 GCA_017433615.1 Eubacterium sp. | reverse complement strand
TGGGCTATGCAGCACACAGTAACTCTGTATGCAACATCCAAGACCTTCAACATCGCCGGTCTGGTTGGTTCCTACAGATTCGTGTTCAACAAGTGGCTGAGAGAAAGAATGAACAAGGAAGCTTCCCTGTCTCACTACAATGGCATGAACATGATCTGGATGTATGCAGCGATCGGTGCATACACAGGCGAAGGCAGATTCGACTATGTTGACCAGCTGTGCGAAGTTCTGAGCGAAAATGCGAAGGTCGCTTATGACTATGTAGCAAACAAGTTCGAAGGTGTCGAAACATCCCGTCCGGAAGGCACATTCATGCTGTTCCTTGACTGCAAGGGCTGGTGCGAGAAGCACAATGTCACCATCCAGCGTCTGCAGGAAATGGGCGCCGAAGTTGGTGTCATGTGGCAGGATGGCCGTCCGGTCCATGGCGAATACGGTATCCGTATGAACCTCGCTCTGCCGACATGGAGAGTTCAGGAAGCGTTTGACCGTCTGGACAAGTACGTCTTCAACGCTGAGTAATCAGTCAGACTGTACAGACATTAAAAAACCGGGATCAGAATCCAGATGGAAGCGACCTCATGCGGAAACTTCCGGCCGGACCTGTTCCGGTTTTTTTCTTATTCGATCAAATAAAAAGGGCACCATGCGGTGCCCTGATCATCTTTATCTGTGCCTGCGGTTATTCCTGCTTGCAAGCAGAGCATTGACATTCTGCCGGCTGACCATGCCTACGACTACAAATACGAGGAGCATCAGTGAGATGGCAAATATGAATGGCAGCCGATTGGCTTTCTGGCCGGGAGCGGTGCCGTACGCAAGGATGAAAGAACCGGATTTTTCCGTGACCGGAACCAGGACATTATGGATGGTCTCCTGACATTCGATAACGCCGTCCTGGCCGGTGAACTGGGCCAGGAATGACTGTGTATAGAACGAGTTTCCGATAATCCCCCGGTGCTTCTTTGTCAGCAGGCTTTCCGGTACTGCCAGCCAGATGAAGTCCTTATAGTCCGGAATATCTTCCTTTAATTCATAGGTGTAAACCGTGGTTTCTTCATTGTATTCAATGCTGGCATCAGCGAGCAGCGTGATCCGGTCGTCGCCGTGTTCCGAAGCGTACCGGTCAGGTATTGCCCCGTTCATGGTTTCGCGGATATAAGCAATGACAATGTCGGCAATCGGCACACCGTCTGCCGCGCTGACTACCTCGACCCCGCCGGTCGCCGTCAGGGCCGGGGAGGCTTCCAGCAGATACTGATCTGTGACAGCGGTATAGTTCTGGACCCAGCCGATATCACTTTTCTTGCCCAGAATTACAGAAAGAATACGGGCTGTTTCCTCATCGTAACGCTTTCCTTCCTCCATACCCGGCTGGCTTGGCTGGATGATATAGCGCAGATTTGCCGGGGTGACAAACCGGGCATCCGCCGCCGGGACATTCAGCGTGGATTCATCGATGGCCTTCAGCCACCGCCCGCCGGCAGACTTGACTTCGATCATGACGGCATCCTCACGGAATGCTGCCCGGATGTCCGCCTCCGTCAGGGTTCCGGCCGGGATTGAGCCGGCAAACACCTTTTCACTGACGAGGGAAAAATCGGCTTTTTTATACTGGTCATTGTTTGCGGAATACCACAGCAGGGCATCGGCTGTCAGATCTGCCAGGTTGGAGCCCAGGCACGTCGCTTCGCCGGTTACAAGCGGGAAGGAACTTTCAGCAATTGCTTCATCCTCAGCGGAAACAAGCGTAAACATCGATCCGGCAGCCAAACACAGAGTCAGCAGCACCAGCCCGGATTTTTTAATCTTATACATAGCAGGTCACCTCAAACATACGTGAATCATTATATCAGAATTATTATGACACTTGCCATAATTGTCAATTGCTGACATCCGCATCCGCAAAGCCTTCGTTTCCGCTGTTGGACGAACGGACAGTCAATATTCGCAAATTATCCCGGAATGTGTATAATAATACTTGTTTCAATCGGTTTCCGGTGAAAAGGGAGAGTTTGTTTCATGCTTAGAAAATACATTGATTCAATCATCGTTGTGCGCTACATGGCAATGGTGTTTACGATGGCAGCTGTCACGCTGGCAGTTGCCCTGACATATAATTTGACAAAGATCGGCGTGCTGTATTATCTGACAATCGTCGCCGCCATTGTGGAATTTGTGATGATCATGCTGTTTGCCATAGAGAGAGCCAGATCTGCCCGGCAGCTGATGCCGGTCAAGCATAAGGAAGAATTCAACCATGCGGTTCTGCTTGGCGACTGCATGCTGATTGACAAGCGAATGCTTGCATACAAAAACGGGAGAGTGATTGAATCGGACTACTCCAATGTCAGGGAAGCGGCCCTGGTCGGCAGTCCCGATAAATATAAAGTCCGTCTGACCATCGGCAGGGACACGTTTGATGCCGTGGTTGGCAAACAGCACAACGCCGAACTGCTGGCCGGCTTCCTGAAAGCAAAGAATCCGGATATTGTTTTCCATGACCTGGTTCCGAAAGGAAAGGGGATCTTCAAGGTAATCCAGCCGCTTTCGCAGGAACGGCCTTCTGTTTAAAGAATCTGCAGAAAAGAAGATATCATCTGTTCAGTACCTGGATATCTTCTTTTTTGTTTTCTGAAAGAAACAGGACTGATAATCAAGGGTACATAAAAATTGAAAGCGCTTTCTGCCGGGCTGTGTTTTTTGTGATATATTGGATATATAAGAAATATGATAGTTCTTTCAGGGGATAAAGAAATATCATGTGGACGATGTATGCTGGTGTGCTTTTGAAATAGGAGGATCATATGTCTGAAGAAAAGCAGCTAAACCAAGTATTAGGTTTCTGGGATCTGATGGCGCAGGCCATCGGCCAGATCATAGGTGCGGGCATCATGTCGCTTACCGGCGCCGCCATTGCGATGACCGGTAAGTCGGTTCCGATCGCATTCATTCTTTCTACATTCTTTGTCATGGGCCAGATGGTTCCGTATATCTTTATCGGTTCAACCGTAAAGATTTCCGGTGGTCCGTATGGCATGATCCAGGTTCTGCTCAGCCCGAAGCTTGGCGGTTTCTATGCCATTGTTTATACAATGTCGAGAATCTCCATCGCTTCGTACTGCTTATCCGCATCTGAGTACCTTCTGGGCCTGTTCGGCATGGGCATGGAACTGCGTGTTGCCGTTGCCATTGTCGTCCTGGTTCTGTTCTATGTTCTGAACATGATGGGTGCTGACATCTTCGCACTGGTACAGAATTTCATCGTTGGTGCCCTGGTTATTGCGCTGCTCGTCTTCACAATCTTCGGTCTGCCGAAGGTTGACTGGGCAAACCTGACTGCTCCGGGCCAGTGGATGACAGCCGGCTTCAACGGTCTGATCAGTGCGACCGTGCTGGTGAAGTTCGCGACCGGCGGTGCGCAGATTGTTGTCAACATGGTTGATGAAGCGAAGAATCCGACAAGGGATATCCCGATTGTTATTCTGACATCCACGCTTGCCGTTGCGGTTCTGTACGCCCTGATGTCCGTCGTCGCTGCCGGTGTTCTGCCGCTCGAGCAGACAGCCGGCCAGTCGCTGATCAATACTGCCCGGACAATCATGCCGTACCCGCTGTTTGTGGCATTCGTCATTTTCGGTGCTGAAGGCGCTCTGCTTTCCACATTGAACTCCTCACTGGTTGCTTCCACCAAGCCGATTCTGCGGGCTACCTGGGACGGCTGGTTCCCGGCTGCCGGGGGCAAGCTGAACAAAAAGAGGGTTCCGTTCATTTATCTGACAGTCCTGTTCCTGATCGGTGCGGCCACAATTCTGACCGGCATGAATATCTCCATGATCACCCAGCTGGTTCAGATTATCGGCTCCTTCAACAACATTCTGCTCTGCTACTGCCTGATCAATCTGAAGAAGGTCTTCCCGGAAGCTTGGGCTGCATCCAAGTTCCATATTTCCGACGGCCTGCTGATGGCGCTGTTCATCTACGGTGAAGTCACTGTCATCTATGCACTGTGGGTTCAGCTGCAGGGCAAGGCACTGTGGGTCTATGTCGGCAACGTTGTCATGGTTGTTGTCGCTCTCGGCTACTCTCTGTGGCGTTACGGCAAGGGCGGCATTGCCAAGACCCCGTACCGGACAATTCTCGGCGAAACAAACGACGCCTGAAATCATTAACCGATATCCCCGGAAAAGAGGCTGGTGCCGGCATAGAACAATTATGCGGCTGGAAACAGCCTCTTTTTATTGGTATTGTAAATGAACGTAGGGCAGGGAAAGAAAACCTGTAAATGAGCGTAGGGTGATCCCTGTAAATAAACGTAGGG
>JAFRGW010000053.1 GCA_017433615.1 Eubacterium sp. | reverse complement strand
GGCGGGGGCGCTGGGCGACCTGGCCGAGTCGCTCATTAAAAGGGATGTTCAGCGAAAAGATTCCGGAGAAAGGGTACCCGGGTTCGGCGGCATCCTCGATATCTCTGCAATAATTTTGTGAAAATTCTGTGACTTTTATTTCTGCCTTCCGGCTGCTGTAAACCAGACAGAAGCTTTATTTTTCATACGATTCAGCGCATTATCGACCGATTTGGGACTTCGGTTCAGCGCCTCGGCGATTTCCTGATAATTCATCCCGTCCAGATAGTAGTCCAGCACCTCATTTTCATATCTGCTGAGCAGTTTTCTGACTTCACCGAGTGTATGGCTGAATGTCTCTTCATCCAGAAGCAGCGATTCCGGACTCCTGCTTGCGCCGATTTTGCATTCGATCGTTTCCTCCGTAAATGAGTCCAGCGATACGGATGTATTCAGCGGCTGGTTCTTCTGCCGCTTCGCCGCCATAATTGCAGAGTACATCTGCCTGTCAACACAGACAGCTGCATAACTTTGAAACGGCACGCTGTTCTCGCGTGCCGGATCATAATGCTGCATTGCCTTAAACAGTCCGATCATTCCCTCCTGCAGCAGATCATCCTGATCTCCGCCTGCAAGAAAAAGCGTGCGCGCATGCGCCCGCACCAGCTGTTTATACCGCTCGACCAGCTCCTCGGCCGCCTGATCATCTCCGGCCTGAAACTTCTGCACAAGCGTCTCATCCTGTTCCAGATTATATTTATCCATCCTGTTTATCCCTGCATCCGCTGCCGCACAATTTCAAATCCGAGCACACCCGCAGCAACTGATGCATTCAGTGAATCAATATCTCCGCGCATCGGAATCGATGCTGTAAAATCGCATTTTTCCCGTACAAGCCGGCTGACTCCGCTGCCTTCATTTCCAATCACAAGGCCAATCGGTCCTCCCAGATCCAGATCATACATCGTTGTCCCGCCCATATCCGCGCAGACAAACCAGATGCCTTTTTCCTTGAGCTGCTCAATGGTATTACCGAGATTGGTCACCTTCGCGACCGGCGTATAATTAATCGCACCGGCGGAAGCCTTCGCAACGGTTGCCGTCAGACCGACTGCCCGGTTCTTGCCGATAATCACGCCATGCGCACCCGCCAGATTTGCAGTCCGGATAATCGCCCCGAGATTATGCGGGTCCTCAATCCCGTCCAGAAGAAAGAGAAAAGGCGCCTCACCCTTCTGCTGTGCCGCGGAAAGGATTTCATCCACTGTCGCATAGCTGTAGGAAGCCGCAGATGCGATAACCCCCTGATGCGCACCCGTCTCAGACATCTGATCCAGACGCTCCTTTGAGACAAACCGCACCGTCACACCGCTCTTTCTCGCTGCCCGGAGGATCGTCGAAATGGCGCTGTCCTTCAGTCCTTCCTGCACAAATAATCTGTCAATCGTCCGCCCAGCCTGAAACGCCTCCCGCACGGCATTGCGGCCCTCGATATATCCTGTATCCTTATCCTGCATACACTTTTCCTCTTCTACTGCAAATCAGGGTTTGTCGAGCTAGTATCTCTTTTTTCGCGCCCCGCCGATGATGATTCTCTGCGGGCTCCTGACGGAAAGCCATCGAACCACAAGTTAAGCGTCCGTAGGGGTGCCGCTTACACCTTGGCAATGCGGCTGCTCACAGTGATATACTGAAGTATACAGCAGCCGTTACTGCCTTCTTCAGTTGTGTGAGCGTGAAGATCATACTGGCTTCCTGAGAAGGGATTGCCGCAAAAAAGTTCAACAAGACAGATGATATAGATTCTCTTAGTGTGCCGACTATGAGTGTTCATCTACCACGAATCGGCGGCACACTTAGAGAACCTTATCAGATGGCTTGGGGGACTTTTGGCCTCCCTTCGAAGGATCCATATGATCTGAGCACGAACTCGACAAACCTCGATTTACAGCGTTCTTTCGATCCCAAGCTTCACAAGTTCAGCGGCCCGCCGCAGATCTCCTGTCAGATACAGATATCCGATCACGGCCTCGAGCCCGGTCGCGCGCCGGTACTCCGCTGTCGTCGCATTTTTTGCCTTTGTTACGCTCTTGGCGTTCCGTCCGCGCTTGTAGATCTTAAGCTCCTGCTCAGTCAGATCCTCCCTGATCGCCTTGATCATGGCGGACTGACGCGGTGCGCACTCGATTCTGCTGGCAGCCTTATTCAGCTTGTTGACGGATGCGTTTCCGTTCTGTACCAGCACGGAGCGCACCAGCAGTTCAAATACTGCGTCACCGATATAGGCAAATGTCAGCGGGGAATAGGACTTGATATCCTGCTGTGGAATTTCGTATAACTCTGCCAGCATTTCCGGAATTCCGCCGCGGCTGTCCGCCTGCGCGTCCCTGCCGCCGGCCCCGGAAGTCCCGGAGGGCCGGTCACTTTTCCCGCTGTTTATCAGGCTCTTTTCCACTTGACACCCTCTCTGGTATCTTCCAGAATAATTCCCTGTGCCTGCAGCTGGTCGCGGATTTCATCGGCACGTGCGAAATTCTTTGCCTTGCGGGCCGCCTGGCGCTCAGCGATCAGCTGTTCAATCTCTTCATCCAGCACTTCTGTCTTACGCTCTACAATCAGGCCCAGAATGTCACAGAGCGTCAGAATTTCCTCCCGGACAAGTGCTGCGAAACTGCCGGTGCGCGCCTCTGTTACTTCTGTATTGGCAAATTTGATCAGTTCAAATACCGCTGCGATCGCATCTGCAGTATTGATGTCGTCGTCCATCGCCTCCTCGAATTTCGCGCGGAACTGCTTCATCTCTTCGAGCTTCGCCTGTTCCTCTGCCGTGCACAGCGCCGCGTCGGCATCAACCGTTCCACCCTGCTTCACCTCAGCCGCCTTGATCAGATCGTTCAGACGGTCAACTGAATTGATCATGCGCTCCAGCGCGTTTTTCGATGATTCCATAATCTCGGCGCTGAAATTCAGCGGGCTTCTGTAATGTGCAGAAAGCATGAAGAAACGCAGTACCATCAGGTCATATTTCTCCTTGATATCACGCACGGTAAAGAAATTCCCCAGAGATTTACTCATTTTCCGGTTGTCAATGTTCAGGAAGGCATTGTGCAGCCAGTAGTGCGCGAAGGGCACACCATTGCTGCACTCACTCTGTGCGATCTCGTTCTCGTGGTGCGGGAAGACAAGATCCTCACCGCCCGCATGGATATCGATCGTATCACCGAGATAATGTTTCGCCATGACCGAGCACTCAATGTGCCAGCCCGGACGTCCCTTGCTCCACGGTGCATCCCAATACGGCTCGCCTTCTTTTTTCGGTTTCCAGAGCACGAAGTCAAGCGGATCTTCCTTCTGGTCTTCTCCGGTTACTTTCAGATCACGGAAACCAGAGCGCAGATCATCCAGATTCTTGTGAGACAGCTTTCCATACTCCTTAAATTTACGGGTGCGGAAATAAACGGTCCCGTTCACATCATAAGCATATCCCTGCTCGATCAGGTTCGTGATCATGTCGATCATGCCCGGAATCTCCTGCGTCGCCAGCGGGTGCGTGGTGGCCGGACGCACATTCATATCCGCCATATCTTTCTTGCACTCCGCAATGTAGCGGGTGGAAATCACATCGGCGGAAACGCCCTCTTCAATGGCCTTGTTAATGATCTTGTCATCCACATCTGTAAAATTCGAGACATAGTTGACTTCAAATCCCTTGTATTCCATATAGCGGCGCGCGGTATCAAACACGATCATCGGCCGCGCATTGCCGATATGAATCAGATTGTAAACGGTCGGGCCGCAGACGTAGATGCTGACCTTTCCCGGCTCAATCGGAATAAATTCTTCCTTGCGTTTCGTCAAAGTATTATATAATTTCATGGCTTTTGAGCTCCTTTCTTCTTAACTCATCAAGCTTGCTGCCAGCCGGACAGACCGGACACCTTTTCGATTAAGAATCTGATTCCATCATGCAGTTCCCGCAGCCCGGACATCCATTACAGCCGCCCGGTCCGCATCCGCTCCCGGGTCCGCCCTGATCCAATTCATCCAGTACGGATGCGATCATACAGACAGCCTGTGCGGAAATTCCCTCTAGCGCTCCGGTGAATCCAAGGCCTTCCTCTGTTGTAGCCTTCACATTCACCTGATCTGTATCAATCCGGAGCGCATCTGCGATATTATAGACCATCTGGTCAATGTACGGACGAAGTTTCGGGGCCTGCGCAATAATCGTGACATCTATATTTTCCACTACATAAAACTTTTCAAGCAGCATCTCGCCGACGCGCTCCAGAAGTTTCATGCTTGAGATCCCTTCGTATGCCGGGTCTGTATCCGGAAAATGATACCCGATATCCCGCAGGGCGGCGGCACCGAGCAGTGCGTCCATCACCGCATGCAGCGCGACATCCGCATCCGAATGCCCCAGCAGTCCCTTCTCGTACGGAATCTCTACCCCGCAGAGAATCAGTTTCCGGTTTTCAGCAAACCGGTGTACATCATAGCCTGTTCCAGCTCTCATTACTGAAATACCTCATTTATATTAAAAATCCAGTTCTCTGCATAAGCTCCAGGATGTCTTCGCTGCCGACGCAGCTCCCGCCATCCTGACAGGTCATCGGACTACCGTGCTTCGCACTGCGTCCTCAGACCTGTTGCCCCGTCAAATCCGGAAAACCGTCTGCACACTTTGTGCGCGCCGGTTTCCGCCCTTGCCGGGAGCTTATGCAGTCAGTTGAACCCATACCTGTGCTGCGTAATCTTATAGGCAAGTTCAATAAACTTCCTTCCGGGTTTGCCGGGCAGATTTGCAGTAATCCCGAGCAGACTCATCCGGATCCACATATACGCGCCGTAGTCCTTTTCCTTCAGCCGCTTCCAGAGTTCTTTCTTTCCCTCCAGCGCTTCCGGTGTATTTGCACGGATCTGCATGACCGTTGTCACCATCATGATGGTCCGGAGAGAATGTACCAGAAATGTCCACTGCTTTCCTTTTGCCTTCTTTCCTTCCCCGCCCATGAAATCAATCATCATGTTGTTGACCTTCACCTGCTGGTCCAGCCGGCTGATCATCACTTTTTCATTGACAGACTGGTCATCTCTGCCAATGAAATACCGGTAGAAATTCACATCCATATAATACAGCGTCTCAACCTTGAGAAACGGCACATATGCATAGAGATTATCTACATAGAATGTATGCTCCGGCAGTTCCAGCCCGCTCTCCCGCAGCACATCTGTCCGGAAGATAATTGAGTGCATCAGCACCTGACGGTTCATCGCAAGCGGTTTCATATCCTTCCAGGTAAACAGCTGATTTTTCGGAAAAAACTTCCGGTAATGCATCACACGCTTATTGCGGGCTCCCTGCTTCTCGTAGACAAAATTCGAGAGCAGGACATCCGTGAGCTTTCCGCTTCGCACCATACCTTTCAGTGTGGCAAGAATCTCTGTATATGCCTCTGCATCTACCCAGTCGTCACTGTCGACCACTTTAAAGAAGATGCCCTCCGCAGCTGCAATGCCCGTATTAACCGCACCACCATGTCCTTTATTTTCCTGATGGATTGCCCGGACAATGGACGGATAAGTTTTTGCGTATTCGTCTGCGATTTCAGGTGTCCGGTCTTTTGCCGAACCGTCGTCGACAATCAGAATCTCCACATCCTCACCGCCCGGAAGCAGTGAATCGATACAGTTTCGCATATATGCTTCTGAATTGTAGCAGGGTACTGCAATGGTAAGTATTTTCATATTAAAAAAGTGATATCCTTTCTTGCAGACATGTATCTTAACATCATGCCATAATCATGCATAAAAAGCAAGAAAAACGCCGTGTTTGTATTTCCTAACTTCAGTCTGCGTGATATACTTTCCATAATCAAAAAAACAAGAGAAAGGATAATCTATGGCAGAACAATACCAGCCGCGCTTCGGCATAATCTTCGATGTAGACGGGACAATGTGGGATTCCCGTGCAATCGTCGCCGGAGCCTGGAACCGCGTTCTGGAACGATACGGATTTGAGCCCAGGCTGACTGCCGAACTGCTCACATCCGAATTCGGCAAGCCGCTGGATGAGATCGGCGTCGATCTCGTTCCGGAAGCAAACCCGGAGATTCTGGCGAAGATGCTGCCGGAATGGTTCGAAGAAGAAGAATCTGACCTTCGCAAAGAAATGCCGTACATCTATGACGGACTTGAAGAAGCACTGCAGACCCTGTCACAGCGATGCCCGCTGTTTATCGTCAGCAACGCGCAGTCCGGATACATCGAACTCTTTCTGGAAAAAACCGGTTTCGGCAACTATTTCCGCGGCTTCGTCAGCAACGGTGACACCGGTCTTCCCAAGGACGGCAACATCCGTCTCATCATGGACCGCTATCATCTGACAGACGCCGTCTACGTCGGCGACACACAGGCAGACGGAGACTGTACCCGCAGAGCGCGTGCAAAATTCGCATATGCCTCCTACGGATTCGGGGAAACCTCTGATTACGACTACTACCTGGAATCCCCCCGGGATCTGCTAAATATTTTTGCAAACTTAATATCTAAATAAAATTCAAGAAAGGAACCATACTATGCAGTACCAGTACAAAACCACCGGCACATGTGCTCAGATGATCCAGTTTGAAATCGATGACAACGGCCTGATTCAGGACGTCCAGTTCATGGGCGGCTGCAACGGCAACCTCAAAGGCATCAGTCGGCTTGTCAAGGGCCGCAAAGCCTCCGAAGTCGCAGAACTCCTGAAGGGAACCACCTGCGGACCAAAGCCGACATCCTGTCCGGACCAGTTTGCAAGAGCACTTGAAGCAGCTATGGCACAGGCCTGAACACGTTTCCGTCAAGCACGCAAAGAAGCGGTCTCAAAACCCTGGTATGGCTTTGAGACCGCTTCTTTTTTCTTATTCTTTAATTTCCAGATCTTCTGTTGCGATTCCGAGCGCCTGCAGCTTCGCAAGCGTTGCCCTGATCTGATAATCGATTTCCTTATCTCTGTCAGCAGAAGCTTTTATCCTTTGCAGATCAGTGAATCTGTCAATCAACAGTGTTGCCTGTTCTTTTTCAGTCATCTCATGATTCTCCTGTCCCATTGAATTCTCCTTTCCGCCTCAGGTATAAGACCCCTCGACTAATCCATCCCGTCTGCAGTTTCTGGAGTTATGTATATTATATTTTGTTTTTATGGAAACTGCAACTGTTATTTCCAGTTATCGCATAAAGTTAACTCCCGTTGTTTCAGCCGGCCGCCTGTGCCTGCTTTCCCGTATAGAGCTGATAATACCTTCCCTTCATCTCCAGAAGCTCCTCATGTGTGCCGCGCTCGATGATATTCCCCTTCTCCAGAACCATAATGCAGTTCGCGTTGCGGACAGTGGAGAGTCTGTGTGCGATGACAAAGGTTGTCCTGCCTTGCATGAGCTTATCCATACCATCCTGCACGATCATCTCTGTTCGTGTATCAATGGATGAGGTTGCCTCGTCGAGAATCAGAGCCGGCGGGTTGGCCACTGCCGCCCGCGCAATGGACAGAAGCTGTCGCTGCCCCTGGCTTAGATTGCTGCCGTTTCCGGTCAGCACAGTATCGTAGCCCTGCGGCAGGCGCATAATAAATCCGTGTGCGTTCGCCAGCTTTGCTGCTGCCTCGATCTCTTCATCGGTCGCATCCAGCTTGCCGAAACGGATGTTGTCACGCACAGTTCCGGTAAAGAGGTTCGTCTCCTGCAGAACGATGCCGAGCGAACGCCGCAGATCCGCTTTTTTGATCTTCCGGATGTTGATCCCGTCATACCGGATCTTTCCGTCCTGAATGTCATAGAACCGGTTGATCAGATTGGTGATCGTGGTCTTACCCGCACCTGTAGAACCGACAAATGCAATTTTCTGTCCCGGCTTTGCGAACAGGGAAATGTCATGCAGCACTTCTTTCTGCGGAACATAGCCGAAATCGACATGTTCCATGACCAGATGTCCTTTCAGCTCCTTATATTCCACGGCGCCGTCTGCCTGGTGCACGTGCTTCCATGCCCACAGACCAGTGTGTTCCGGGCACTCCACCAGTTCATCCCCGGACCGCTTTGCGCGCACCAATGTAACATATCCTTCATCCGCTTCGGGTGTCTCATCCATCAGTTTAAAGACACGATCCGCACCTGCAATAGCCATAATAATGGAATTGAGCTGCATACTGATCTGGTTGATCGGCATCGTCAGACTCCTGTTAAAAGTAAGGAAACTGGCCAGCGCACCAACCGTCAGCCCGCTGATATGATAAATTGCGAAGATGCCACCGACGATGGCACAGACCACATAATTCACATTGCCCAGCTGCCCGTTGACAGGTCCCAGAATATTTGAAAAACGGTTTGCCTTATCTGCACTGTCAAACAGCTGATTGTTCAGTTCTCTGAACTCTGCCTTTGCCTGTTCCTCATGACTGAATACTTTGATAACTTTCTCACCGGTCATCATTTCTTCAATATACCCGTTCAGTTTTCCCAGATCCTTCTGCTGCGCGACAAAGTATTTGCCGGACAGGCCGCCAATCTTTCTTGTTATAACCAGTATCAGGCCGATCATTGCCAGCGTCACAAATGTCATCGGGATATCCAGAATCAACATGCTGACGATGACACTGACAATGGTAAATGCACTGTTGATCAGCTGCGGAATACTCTGGCTGATCAGCTGCCGCATGGTATCGATATCGTTGGTATAGACGGACATGACATCGCCGTGTGCATGCGTGTCGAAATAACTGATTGGCAGCGTCTCCATATGTGTGAACAGATCATTGCGCAGATCGCGTAGCGACCCCTGCGTGACATTGATCATGATCCGCTGGTAAGTGTAGGTTGAAATCACGCCGATCGCATAGAAGCAGGCGACGCGCATAATGGCACGCGCAAGCGGCCCGAAATCCGGATTCTGCGTCTTCAGAAGCGGCATGATGTAGTCATCAATCAATGTTCTGGTAAACAGCGTCCCCTGTACATTGGCGAGAACACCGACGACAATCAGGACAAACACGAGAATCATATGAAAGCGGTAATTACGCGCCACGTAGGCCAGCAGTCTGCCGAGCACCTTCATCGGATTCTCAACAGTCGTTTTCATCCCGCGCGGTCCTCTCATTCCCGGTCCCGGCATTATGCTTCACCTCCTCTGCTGGCGTGGACGTGGGTTTCCCCCTCCGGCATCATTTCGTCGAAGTCGGCATTACCGCCCACCTGTGATTCGTAAACTTCCTGATAAATCTGATTATTTGCAAGCAGATTTTCAGGTGTATCAAAAGCGTCTACATGTCCGTCTTCCATAACGATGACACGGTCCGCATGCGCAATACTGGAAATACGCTGCGCGATGATGATTTTTGTCGTGCCCGGCAGTTCGCTGGCCAGAGACGCGCGGATCTTTGCGTCTGTCGCCGTATCAACTGCGCTGGTCGAGTCATCAAAAATAATAACTTTCGGGGCTTTCAGCAGCGCACGGGCGATGCACAGGCGCTGTTTCTGGCCGCCTGAGACATTGCTGCCGCCCTGCTCGATGCGGGTATTATATCCCTCCGGCATTGCATCAATAAACTCATCTGCACAGGCAATCCGGCAGACACGCCGGCAGTCCTCAAGCGTGGCATTCTCATCGCCCCAGCGCAGATTATCCAGAACACTTCCGGAAAACAGAACATTTTTCTGCAGGACAACCGCAACCTTGCTCCGGATGGTGTCCAGATCATACGTCCGGACATCCCGTCCGCCAACGAGCACCTCACCTTCATCTACGTCATAAAGACGGGAAAGCAGATTGACCAGACTGGTCTTGCCACTGCCGGTGCCGCCAATGATGCCGATGGTCTCGCCGGCACTGATCGAGAGGTTGATATTGTGGAGAACACTACGGGAAGTATTGCCGCCGTTTTCTTCCATCCCCGGTCCGGCCAGACCAGTCTTCAGACCGGCTGCATCTGCAGCTTCCGGATCCCCATCTGTTCCGTCCGCTCCTGTTTTATAGGAAAAGCTTACATTCCGGAATTCAATGCTTCCATCTGCCACTTCCATAACCGGCTGTTCCGGATTGGTAATATCGGCGGTCTCATTCAACACTTCACAGACACGCTTCGCGCTGGCCTGGCTCAGCGTAATCATTACAAATACCATGGAGAGCATCATCAGGCTCATCAGGATATTCATGCAATAGGTCAGAAGACTCATCATCTGCCCGGTTGTCAGATCTCCGACCACGATCATCTTCGCACCGAGCCAGCTGATCAGAATGATGCAGGTATATACTGTAATCTGCATCAGCGGCGCGTTCAGGATAACCATCCGTTCCGCCTTCGTGAAAAGCTTATAGATGTTGCTGCTGGCTTTTTTCAGCTTGTCCGTCTCATAGCCCTCGCGGACGAAGGATTTTACCACGCGGATCCCACGGACATTTTCTTCGATACTCTCATTGAGATCGTCGTAGCGCGGGAATATTTTCTGGAAATACCCGGTCGCCTTGCGGATAATCAGGAAGAGGAAAAACGCCAGAATCACAACTGCCGCCAGGTAAATCCGTGCCAGACGGGCATTGATAATAAACGCCATGACCATCGCGGTGATCAGGCTCATGGGCGCGCGGACAAACATCCGCAGAATCATCTGGAACGCCATCTGAATATTCGTGATATCTGTTGTCAGGCGGGTAATCAGACTCGGTGTGCTGAATTTATCGATGTTCGAGAAAGAAAATGTCTGGATATTGTTGAACATCGCCTCTCTTAGATTTCTGGCAAATCCGGTTGACGCGCGCGCACCAAATACGCCGCCGAGCACGCCTGTCGCAAGACCGCCCGCCGCCATCAGCAGCATCAGCAGGCCCGTCGTCACAATGTGCCGCATGTTGCCGGCCTGTACACCGTTGTCGATGATGGATGCCATCAGCAGCGGGATCAGCATTTCAAAAACAACCTCACCCGCCATGCAGACCGGTGTCAGAATGGTCGGCACCTTAAATTCTTTAATATGCGCTGTCAGTGTTTTCAGCATGTTACTTCATCCTCCAGAATCAAATCAAACAGACGGATCATTTCCCGCTTGTCATCTGCACTTAGGTTTCGGAACAGGTAGTGCAGCATATTTTCAAATGCCTTCCCCATGATCGCCGCCCGCTCCCGGCCGGCTGCCGTCATATCCAGAATCGCCGCGCGCCGGTCCGACGGGTCTGACTTCCGCTCGATCAGTTCCTCTTCCTCCAGCTTGCGGATCATCTGTGAGAGCGTTGACGCGCTGACACACATTTCCTCCGCCAGATCCTTCTGCCGCATGCCGCTGCCGTTCATTTTCAGAATGCCCAGGATGATATCCCTGTGGTGGACTGCACAGGCATCACGGGTCTGCTCCGGCTGTATTGTGTGTTGTGCCGGCTGTATGTGGTCCGCTTCCCCGCCGGCACCTGCAACCAGTTCGCCGGGCGAGCGCCCGATCCGCAGCATTCTGCCCATCTGCCGGTACTTATCAAACAGAACCAGATTCAGGTCATCCATTTATTTATACTCCTGTCATTTCAGAAATCACTCACCTGCAAATTAGTTCGTCAACGAAGTATAATACGCCGGAGTTTCCCCGCTGTCAACCGGCAATGCACAAAAAAAGAGCTGTCACACGAAATAATTAAATGCATCGTGTGACAACCCAGTACATTCGAGTCTCTCATGGTCTCCTGTCGCGCGTACTGCACAGCGAACGTATGCTTCTTCTACTTCATTTCCTCGATATGGGACACATACTCCAGCGACCGCATCGCATCGATGATTTCCGTATGTGTTTTGAAATGTTTCAGTTCTTTACTGTGAATGCTGAGCGAAACAGTATAGACAGAAAGACCCGAGTTCAGATAAGCCGGATTGAACTCGATCTCATCAATATGCATGCCGAGTTTCCGGACTGTTGCAACGAAATCTTTCAGATCACCGGCTGTATTTAATTCCAGATGCACTTCGAAGAAATTAGAGCGGTCCTTCAGATATCCTTCCACCCGCGGCAGCACGGAGAGACAAATCATCATGATAATTGTCACGATTACCGCTGCCGTGTAGAAGCCGAGCCCGATCGACAGTCCCACAATTCCGCAGCTCCACAGGCCGGCCGATGTCGTCAGTCCCTTGATCTGATTGCGGGAGCTGAACAGAATCGTGTAAACACTGATCATGGATGCGCCGATCACCACTGCCGCCGAGATTGCCGGAATCGCCAGTCCTCTTGTTTCCATCAGCCAGGCATCAATCATGGCCGCAGAATTGGAGGCCATTGCAATCATAATGAACGTACGCAGACCTGCAGCATGCCGCTTGCTTGACCGCTCCCAGCCGATGAACGCCGCAAGAATCACCGACAGCAGAACCCGGAACAGAATTGTCATTCCGTTTATTTCGCCTGACCAGCTTCCGATCCATCTCGTTATCATGTCCTGTCCATATGTCATACCTTCGCCTCCTTATAATCACCCGAATTCTTCACCACGTATCCCGCCGGCCGCGCCGCTGCGCACCGAGTCCGCCGCGCCGCGAGATGCCATACTGGGCGGCCAGCTGATCTTCTGCCGCATCAAGGAATGCCGCCTCCTCCGGCGATGTCTCCGGATGTGTTTTCTTTAGTTCTTCCTGGATCCTGCCGATCCGTTCAATCAATAGTTCTGCCTCGGTCTTTCTTCGCCCGTCGGCATCTGTTTCCTCTGCTTCGACCAGATCCTCCAGCTTATCAGAATAGGATCCGGACAGATACAGCGAAGCCTTGGCGCATGCAGGTCCTGCCAGCTCGTAGAGAACGCTGGACGCCAGAATAATCGTCTGCAGTGCCTCACCTGCCGCACCGCCCAGTGTCCGCGCACCGAGCATCGCAAGACCAATCGCCACGCCGGCCTGCGGAATCAGCGCAAGACCGAGATAGTTTCTTACTTTCGGCGGCTTCCCGACCATCGCACAGCCTGCCCATGCGCCGATATATTTTCCTATAATGCGGACGATAAAATAAATCACACCGACTGTCAGCAGTGAAACGGAGCCGATCTCGCTGGAGGTGTCCACCAGCGCACTCAGATTAAAGGAAACACCGGACCGCACGAAGAACAGCAGCAGAATCGGCGGCGTGAAATAATTCAGCTGCATAAACAGCCGTTCGTCGTCCGACACGTTGATATACACCATGCCCATGGACATGCAGCCCAGAAGCGGTGACACGCCGAGGATTGCGCAGATGCCGCAGAAAGCAAACAGCATGGCAATGGAGATAATCAGACGGTTGTCCGTCGATCTGCCATTCGGCATCATCCATTTCATACACAGGCCGAAAAAACCGCCCAGCACCAGCACACAGATATTGATAAAAATCGGCCGGATGACACTGATGATGCTGAATCCTGCGCCACTGCTGACTGCAAGAGCGACCGAGATTGCGATACTGTACAGGACAAGTCCCACGACGTCATCCAGTGCGACAACCTGCAGAAGTGTATTAACAAAATCCCCTTTTGCCCCCGTCTGCCGGATTGTCATCATCGTTGAAGCCGGCGCCGTTGCGGATGCCAGCGCCGCCAGCACAATTGAAAACGGCAGATTGATCCGCAGCACGAAAAATGTGACCACGAAAATAAAAACCGACGCAAGGCATGCTTCCATTAATGTTATTACCACTACCTTTGCGCCGTTCTTTTTGAGTGTATCGAGCCGGAAAAATTCACCTGTGCTGAATGCAATAAATGCAAGTGCGATGTCCGAGAGAAAGGACATCCCGTCCGTGATGCCCGCCGGAATCAGATTCAGGCAGTAAGGGCCGATCAGAATCCCGGTTACGATGTAGGCTGTAACATTCGGAAGTTTCAGACGCTTGGTCAGACGCGTCATCAGAAATCCAAGAAACAGCATGGCTGTGATTGACAGAATCACACTTGCAACCGCGCCATTTTCCGCCATATTAGAAAACATACGTTCAATCAGCGATTGTTTCATCAGTCAACTCCCATCTAAATGATTCTTTATTCTAACAAATTAATTCTTTTTCGTAAACCCTGTTTGCTATTCCACAATAAATCCTAATTTGTATATCATAAATCGTTATGAGCGGCTTCCTTCTTTGTGTATTCAGTTTCTACCGAACACACAGGAATCCGCTCCAAAGCCACGAACAATTCAGACGATTTTCCCCGCAACCTCTTTACGTTCCGAGATAATCATTGTATAATTATTACATCTAATGCAGAATTTCTCGGATTTTGCTATTTATTTTCACCAAACAGGGGGTGTTGCTTTATGCAAAATAACATGTTAGCCATGATTCTTGCAGGCGGACGCGGCAGCAGACTGAAAGATTTGACCACAAGGGTCGCAAAACCGGCAGTTCATTATGGCGGAAAATACCGTATCATTGACTTCCCGCTCAGCAACTGTGCAAACAGCGGCATCGATGTGGTAGGCGTTCTGACGCAGTACGAATCCGTTCTGCTGAACAGTTATGTCGCAGCCGGCAGACGCTGGGGTCTGGATTCCCGCGACAGCGGCGTCTATGTACTGCCGCCCCGTGAGAAAGCCGACGCAGATCTGGATGTTTACCGCGGTACCGCGGATGCAATCTCCCAGAACATCGACTTCATCGATACCTACGATCCGGAGTATCTTCTGATCCTCTCCGGTGACCATATTTATAAAATGGATTATTCCGAGATGCTGAACTTCCACAAGCAGCGCAACGCGGATGCGACCATCGCCGTCATTCCGGTTCCGCTCGAAGAAGCAAGCCGTTTCGGTATCATGAATGCAGATGCAGAAGGCATGATCCTCGAGTTCGAAGAAAAGCCTGAGAAGCCGAAGAGCAACCTCGCTTCCATGGGAATCTATATCTTCAACTGGAAGCTTCTGCGCAAGATGCTGACAGACGATATGGTCAATCCGGATTCCAGCCACGACTTCGGCAAGGACATCATCCCGACCATGCTGGCAAATGACAAGCGTCTCTTCGCTTACAAGTTCCAGGGTTACTGGAAGGATGTCGGAACGATTGACTCCCTCTGGGAGGCAAATATGGATCTGCTGGATGAAGGCAATGCCCTGAATCTGCGCGACGGTTCCTGGACAATTTACACCGAGGATATCGGCGCACTGCCGCAGTATCTCGGCCCGAATTCTGAAATCGACCGGGCTTATATTACAGAGGCCTGCAAGGTCGACGGTCTGGTCCGGAACTCTGTCCTGTTTTCCGGCGCGGAAGTCGCGACCGGCGCAAAAGTCATCGACTCCGTCCTGATGCCGAATGTAAAGGTCGAGGAAGGTGCAATCGTTACACGCGCCCTGGTGGCAAGCGACGTCGTTGTTGAAGCAGGTACTACAGTCGGCTCGGCAAAGAGCAAGAATATCACACTGGTCGCAGCTGATGTGAAGGAGGAGGAATAATCATGGCAAAAGCATTTGGCATTATTAATTCGTCTGCAAACCATATTAACATTGAAGGAATGCAGAAATACCGTCCGATCGGCGCATTTCCGTTCACCGGAAAATACCGCGTCATCGACTTCCCTCTTTCCAACATGAGCAACAGCGATATCGACCGCATTCTCGTCTATGTCCGCGAGAACCCGCGCTCCCTGACAGAACACATCCGCACTGCCGGCAACTACAATATCAACTCCAAGCGCGGCCATATTCAGGTGCTGTTCGCAGAGTCCAACTCTGCAAGTGATATCTATAACACAGATATCTCCGTATTTATGGAGAACCTCTCCATCATCGAGCGCATGAGTTTCCCGTATGTTGTCATTGCACCGAACTACATGGTATTTACACAGGATTTTGATGCACTGCTGCAGCAGCATGTGGAATCCGGCGCGGACATCACACTCCTGTACCACAGAACCAATGAGGCCAAGGAACGCTTCCTGCTGAGTGACTATCTGAAGCTGAACCGTCAGAAGGGTGTTGAAGGGATCGAGCGGAACCGCGGAACTGCAAAAGACCGCGATATCTTCATGGACACTTATGTTATGAGCCGCCAGCTGTTTATCGATCTGGTACATAAGGCAGTGGATTACTCCTCCATCTGCAACCTCTGTCAGATCGTTGCAATGTCCTGCCGTGAACTCGATATCCGCGGCGTTGCACACCGCGGCTACTTCGCAGCACTGACCGACTTCAAGAGCTACTTCGATGCAAATCTGGAGCTGCTTGATCCGGCAGTACAGAGCCAGCTGTTCTCAGAGCAGTGGCCGGTCTACACCGATACTTCGGACTTCTGTCCGACCCACTACTTCAGCGGCGCAAGTGCAAAGAACTCCATCATCGCAAACGGCTGTGTCATCAAAGGCAAAGTTGAGAATTCCATCATCGGCCGCGGCGTCGTCATCGATGAAGGCGTTGAGATTAAGAACAGCCTGATTCAGGCACATGCCCACATCGGAAAGGGAATCCATCTGGAATACCAGGTCATTGATAAATGGGCTGAGGTGCTTCACGTCGACGAGATCATCGGAACACCGGAAAACCCGGGCTACGTCCGCAGAGAAGATATTATCTGATGATACCAGGGTCAGAAGCCCGAATTACACTGTAATTTAAGAACGGGAGAACCGCCATCCGGCAGTTCTCCCGTTTTTCCATTCACGGTGCGCAGAACATATGTTACTCCAGCTCACTTTTCAGCATCTTTTTATTCTCATACATCGACAGATCGGCACGTTCGAACACCTCGGACGCGCACTTGTCTTCTCCGGGCCTGTAGATTGCAAGTCCGCCGGCAATCATAATACATTCCGGATGCTCCAGCGTTCCGGTAATCGTGTCCACACCCTGTGCCTGCAGCAGTTTCAGCTGCTGTTCGGCTTTTTCATTCCGCTTTTCCAGCATACGCATCAGCTTCGTCCGGATGGTATAGTCCCCATTGCGCAGAAGTACGGCAAATTCGTCTCCGCCGACACGGTACACCGGGCTGTGGCGGAAAATCGTGCAGATTATCTTGCAGGCATCCTTGAGAAACTGGTCTCCCGTCTTGTGACCGCAGGTGTCATTGATCTGCTTCAGTCCATTCACATCACACATGACAATTCCAAACGCATCCTGTGCGCCCGAAGCAATCTGCCGGTCAATTTTGCGTTCTTCTTCTGAATAGGCATGTTTGCTCTTGACGCCGGTCAGCGCATCGTAGTTGGCCAGCCGGAGGGCACGGGCATGTTCCTGCTCTCTGCGGATCTGCGCATCAACATTGCTGACACCGACAACGATATGGTGATCATTTTCATCTTCCATCTGGCTGATCTTCATATGCACATAGACCGGTGTTCCGTCAAAGAGCAGCCGGTAAGTCAGTGTGTAATTGTGGTGATGCGAGAGGCCTGCAAGAATATTCTCTTTCGTGAAGGCCTGCAGAAACATATCCACATCATCCGGATGCGCAATCCGCACAATGTTTTTTCTGCTGAATTCAAAGAAGTTTTCGCCACTTTTCTCAATTTCCAGCTTCTGATACTGCTCCTGTGCACTGTATTCAATAAACTGATCCGTATCCGTATTCACATAATAGATGCAGATGTAATCGGTTGCCAGGGCCTTGACGATACTGGCATACGTAACCATACTCTGCCGCTGTGCTTCCAGCCGCGCCTCTTCAGAGATAATCCGGTCAATATTCGTCATGCTGAGGATCACATGGTGATGATCAGCACCTTCTGCCGGATTGACCGAGAGCTTATAGAAAACAGGCATTCCGTCTGTCACCATCCGGAACTGCATCGTAAAACTGCCATGTTCCTTCATAAAACGCAGCAGCGTTTCCTTTTCAAGTGCGGCACCGACGCGTTCCTGATCATCTGCATAGACCTTCTCGCGTACATATTTCCGGGCGGCATCAAAAAAGGAACTGTCGCCGCCCTCCTGTTTCAGGGAAATATGACTGTTTTTCACCAGATAATCCTGATACTCATCCGTATGCGTATCAATGTAACATACCCGTTCCGTGTCTCGCTGCAGCGCCTGTGCCAGACTGCCGAAATCCATTTCATTCTGTGGTACACGCACATTGACCGTCTGTCTGATCCGGAGGTCTACATTGCTGATGCCGACAACAATGTGATGATCATCATGTGCTTCACTTCTCACCGCTTTTAGATTATAATACGCCAGTCCGCCCGGCTTCACACACCGGTATGTAATCGAAAACGGCTGTGTCTCAGGCATCTGCGAAAGAAGTGCCTTCTTCTGCACTGCCAGAAGAACTCTCTGTCTGTCCTCTTCAAATACACAGCGCCCGATATACCGTTCGATATCTGCAAAGAAGTCTGCGCCTCTGTCCTCGATCTGAAGGTCTTCCTCTTTTCCGCGCGGGCTGAACTGCAGATAGCGGTTTGTCACAAGATCCACATAACAGATTTTCTCATAGCCGCCGGAAAGCGCATGCATACCTCTGCCTTTTATGCCTTCCCGCCGGTCTCCTGCCAGTCTTCTTTCCGCTCCTTCTGACGTAAGCGGCTGGATCCCCAGCAGGTTTTTCCGCTCAATTACAAACTGCTCATAGTCTGCAGCCGGAACCGGTTTCGAAAAATAATACCCCTGTACAAAATCGCACCCCATTGCCTTCAGGGCGTTCAGCTGTTCCGCTGTCTCGACACCTTCCGCAATAACCGGTACAGACAGATAATCGGCGATGTCAATGATCACCTCCAGCATCCGCGTGTCTTTCCGGTTGTTGAATGCATTGCGGATGAATTGCATATCCAGTTTCAATGCATCGATCGGCAGTGTGGAAATCATATTCAGTGAAGAATAACCGGTTCCGAAATCATCCATTTCAATCCGGAATCCCATATCACGCATTTTATTGACCGTATCAATGATCTGACCTGTGTCCTGTGTATATGCCGATTCTGTGATCTCCAGAAGAATCTCATGCGCCGAGATCTGATTTTCCACAAGAATTTCCTGCAGCGTATTAATCAGGTCCGGATCATACATGTCCACCCGTGATACATTGACAGAAACCGGTACCGTAAATTCAAATCTCTCTTCCCACTGGCGGATCTGTGCCGCGGCCGTGCGCCACACATAAGTGTCAAGCGTCTGGATCAGTCCATTTTCTTCGAACAGCGGAATAAAGACACCCGGAGAGATCATTCCCATTTTCGGATGGTTCCAGCGAACCAGCGCCTCAGCGCTCGCAAGAACAGGAATCTCTGTGCGGACATCAAATTTCGGCTGATAATACACCTCAAACTGGCCGTCGCGGATCGCCGCCGGAAATGCCTCGATCAGCTGCTCTGCATACAATTCCTTCTCATGCAGCATGCTGTCGTACATGCCGATCGTCCGCGTAAAACTTCCCTGAACGGTATCTGCCGCCATTTTGGCGCGGTCAAACCGCCGTTCCACATCCAGTGATTTATCGACATTCTGATAGACACCCATACGAAGCCGGACACGGTTGTTCTGGTTTTCTTCTCCCGCCAGTTCTTTATAGGTATAATCCAGAATTCTGTCATAATCCAGACCGTGCGGACAATAAACCATAAAGGTATCCGCCTCTCTGCGGCATACGATTCCGCCGCTGCCCTGGACGATTTCCCTGACATGTTCACCGATGTTCCGGAGTACATCATCTCCGTATGCTGTACCGAAACGCTCATTAATGATATGGAAATGATTGACATCAATTACAATCGCATCCATCTCCGCATTCTTGTGGTGCTGATCGAACTGCTCTGCATAACGGTAAAAATACTCCCGGTTATAGAGTCCCGTGAGTGGATCACGCTCTGTAGAACTGATGATTTCCCGGTCTTCCGAAAGTTCGATGGTTCTGCGGATACGTGCAAGGATTACATCTGCCTGCGGGTACGGTTTCGGAATAAAATCGATCGCGCCCAGATTGAGGCTTTCCACCTCTGCATCCTGATCCGAAGTGAGGACAATCACCGGAATTTTTCGAAGTGCAGAATCATCCCGGATCGCCTTAAGAACATCTGCCCCGCTCATTACCGGCATGCGGAGATCCAGGAGCACCAGTGCAAGTGTATCCTGGTTTTCCCGTATCTGGTCAAACGTCTCCTGCCCGTCTGCCGCATAGATCAGTTCATAATCATCTCCGAGAAGCATCCCCAGCAGTTCCCGGTTGATCTGTTCGTCATCCGCAATTAATATCAGTCGCTTTCCGTTTGCAGAATGAAATTTTTCGTGACTCTTAAGCATCGTCTTCCTCCTGCCTTTACCGCACAGGTGCGCCTTTTTCCTTCAGTTCCCTTTTTCGCAGATACATCAGTGCATCCGCACGTTCGAATACCTGATGGATTTTCTGATCCATATCTTTCCGATAATCTGACATACCCGCGGAGACAACTACATCTCCGCTTCTGACATTGTTTTCTACCCGGGTATTCAGCTCCGAGAGGATCTGCTCCCGGTTCTCATAATCCCGTCCGGTCAGCAGTACAACAAACTCATCGCCGCCCACACGGAATACCGGACTGTGATGATACAGTTCGCAGATCATGCTGCTCGCTTTCTGAATATAAACATCGCCCGCCTTATGTCCCAGTGTGTCATTAATCTGTTTGAGACCGTTTACGTCGCACACGACAACAGAAAACGACTCCATCTCACCCGCTGCAATTTTCACGTCAATCAAATCTTCCCGTTCCGCATAGGACAACTTGCTCTTGACACCGGTCAGCGGATCACGCCCGGCCTTTTCCTTCACCACGGAAAGCATCTCCTCACTCTCCTCTGCGCGGCGGGTAATCAGAGAAAAGTTCGTAATCAGGACAATCAGCGAAACAGCAAACAGGCCTATTACAACAGCAATGCTTCGCGCATTCGCCTGCCGGATCATAGCCAGCTGCTCCACAACAATCTGATTGCCCTCCAGCACAACGCCCGCATCCCGGTAATACCCCTGGATCTGGTCCAGTGCTGTTTCCGTCGCATGCATTGTATTCTGGCTCAGCCAGACAAGCGATACAAATAATACCAGTGAGAGCAGCCCGATCCAGACAATGATTGAATTTCCAAAACGGCGCGCCTTGTCGCGTTTCAAAATATAGCGGAAATAAACGAATCCGAGAATTGCCCACACGACAAACAGGATAAAAGATTCCGGTGCCATGGTACTGTCTGTAAACAGATTGGGAAGCAGCAGATACAGCAACAGTCCCGTCATAATAACAGCGCCGGCTGCTCCGGTTGCCTTCTCCGCCCGGTCGCCCCGGAAATCCGCCATCTTCCACGCAGATGCACTGACCAGAATATAAATAATACTCGCACCAATCGATGTGACATCCACGATCCATCCGATTGCAGTACGCCCCAGAAACGGAATCATCAGAGAAAGTCCCACAATGAGCATGACCGCCTTTGCCGGCACCCCCTGTTCCGTGCATTCTGCAAACCGGTCCGGAAGAATCTTATCCTTTCCCAGTGCGTAAAACAGCCGGCTGAGCGCCAGTGTATTGCCGATCAGGCTCGTGATAACAAGTGCAAGCAGCGCCAGCATCAGGATCACCACACCTGTCTGACCCATATAGTGGTGGGCCGCATAGAACGCCGGGAGACCCTCAAGTCCTGACAGCCCGCCGATGTTCCTGATATAATCCAGCCATCCGGAAAACTGCGGCGGATACGCCGTGACCGAGAGCAAAATGATGAAGATGTACAGCAGTGTCGTCGTTATGACACTGGCCGACAGAATCCGGAAACTCTTCTTTCTGTGGAACGTAAACTCTTCTGTCAGATGCGAAATATTCTCAAATCCGATAAATGCCCAGGGTGAAATACTCGCGCTGATCAGAATCTGTGAAAATACACGCTGGTCAGGAAGATACGGCATCGTAAACGGCTGCTTTTTCAGAAATACTGCGGCCAGAAAACAGATTGTAATGGCAGCAGTAAAAAGAATCACCAGCCCTGTCAGCAGCAGAACGACCCCGCGCCGGAACCGGATCAGCAGACAGGCCGTCAGCAGAATGGCAGCGACAGAAAGCAATGCCTCGCCGAGCCAGATCTCATACCCGAAGATCGTATAGCAAACCCCGAACTGGAAGAAGTCACCCAGAAAATACCGCGCAAACAGCGGGAGCGACGTCGCGTTTGCCCAGAAAATTGCGAGATATGACAGTGCCAGAAACCAGGCCGCCAGAAAGCCGTGGTCATACCCGAAACTCTCGCGCGCGAAAGCATATGCACCGCCCGCCTCAGGCACCGCATTCATCAGATAGTGATAATTCCTGCTGATGATCAGCATCAGCAGCGCACCGGCAATCAGGCCCAGAACACTTCCCATCGGGCCGGCCTGTGAAAGGTAGGATGTGCTTGTAATGACCAGCGAGCCCCACCCGATGCTGGTACCCAGTGATAGTGCCCACGCGCCGGTCTGCGACATATAAGGACTTAAGGATGCTGCTCTGTTGTGCCGCCTGTTATCCGACATATGCTTCTCCTCTCACCTTTTCATTACATGGGACGGTTCTCTGTCTCCTCACATACGAAACCCTTTGATCAGGATGCAATTCCCAAAGCAGCGAATTCTGCCTGAGCTGCGCGGGAATTGCATCCTGCGATTCTTAAATATAACAGAGAACCTTCCCCTGTCTCCTCCCTACAGTATACCACATTCCCTGACACATTCCCCACAAAACACAAAAAACAGCCGCATAGTCTTATCGGGACCATGCGGCTGCCTGTTCGCGGCATTTCTGCCGGTATTGTTTCTGTTATTTTTAATTACTTCACAAGCGCGATGTTCTTGAGAACCGGTGCCAGTGTGTTCGCAACGGTAGACATCAGCTTGATGAAGATATCGCACTTTAACTATATATTTCAAAAAAGCCTTGTAAAATCAATAAAAATCAGTGTTATTTATCTGTTCTTCATCCAAACAAGTCAACTTGACTTAATTTATTTTAGCATGTGGAAACATCAAAAACAACAACAATGTTTCTTCCTATAATAAAATATTATTCTCCACCATAGATTGACGTATCTTCAAAATCACTTTACAATAACAGTATATAGAAACACCTTACCTCTGGGCGTGCTGTCGTGATGTGCGGCGCGTCCAGAATGCACACGGTGTTTGGAGAAACTGTAAACACGTGTCTGGTGCTTACATTTCGGATTTTTTCATTTTCCTTTCTCGTGTAAAGGGTCTGTTCCGATCGGTACAGGCTCTTTTTTTGTTGGGCAAATAAAAAAGGGCAAGCTGTGTTATTAGCCTGCCCCGTCAAAAAAGAAAGAAGGTCTTTTTCAGATGTTGTCAGCGTCATCAACGATGGATGACGTTATTATTCATTTTGGATGCTCGG
>JAFRGW010000052.1 GCA_017433615.1 Eubacterium sp. | reverse complement strand
TTATAATTATAACATATCATCGATACTACACAAGTTTATGTGTTTGTGAAATCGCAAGTCGCAAAGTGTAGTGGTTTTCTGATATAATATCTGAAATAAGAAGTAAGAGATTTTCATTTTGCTGTATGGATGGTTTCAGTCTGAATTATTACACTGGAAATGATACACGATGGATGAACGGACGATAAGAAAGAAGGAGAATTTCATGAAAGAACAGCGATTTGGATTTGGATGTATGCGGCTCCCGATTCTGGAAGCGGGACACCCGGAGACATTTGATTATGAGAAGATTAAGACTTTGTTCGATGCGTATCTGGCGAAGGGATTCCGCTACTTTGATACGGCCTACACGTATCACGGCTACGAATGTGAGAAGGCATTGAAGAAACTGTTAATCGAACGCTATCCCAGAGATGCTTTCGAACTGGCAACCAAGATGCCCCTTCGTGATTTTAAGGATGCGGAGGACATGGCGGCTATCTTTGAGGAACAGATGACCAACTGCGGTGTGGACTATTTTGATTACTATCTGCTGCATAACATGGGCATGAATGTCTATGAGAAATGCTGCCAGTACGATGTATTTCATTTTATTCTGAAGAAAAAAGAAGAAGGAAAGATCCTGCATACGGGCATGTCTTTCCATGACACACCGGACCTGTTGGACAAGATTCTGGCGGAATACGGGGACTGCCTGGACTTTATCCAGCTGCAGGTCAACTATGTTGATATGGATCAGCCAAATGTGCGTGCCCGTGAGTGTCTCGCAGTGGCGAATCGCTACGGAAAGCCGGTGACGGTTATGGAGCCGTGCAAGGGCGGAACGCTCATCAATGTTCCCGAAGCAGCTGCAAAACTGATGAAGGATTATGCACCGGATGCCTCCATTGCCAGCTGGGCATTCCGTTTCGCGGCGAGCCAGCCGGGCGTCACACGCGTCCTTTCCGGAATGAATTCCATTGAACAGGTAGAGGACAACTGCAGCACATTCGAATCATTTGCGCCGCTTAACGCAGAAGAGGAGACGGTCATCGCGAAGGTGACGGAGATCATCAATGCAAATACGGCTGTTCCGTGTACAGCCTGTGAATACTGCACACATGACTGCCCGAAGAATATTGCGATCCCGCTGTACTTTGCCGCATACAACAGTATCATGCGGACGACCGGGAGCTATTCCAGTCAGGTGGGATACTATAACAATACCGTGCATGCCGGCCACGGGAAGGCCAGTGAATGCATCAAGTGCGGCCAGTGTGAGAAGGCCTGTCCGCAGCATCTGCCGATCCGGGATCTTCTGGTAAAAGTCGCCGAGAAGTTCGAGAGCGGCGGATTCTTCCCGACCAGAGCAAAGAAGTGATTTGATTATTGCAGGAGTTGTTCGATCCGCATCTGCGGATCAATCCAGCTGACCTGCTTTGCTTCGTGAATAACGTCTTCATTTCGTATATAACTGGTTAACAGCGGTGATTCGGGATCATGATTTCGCATGGCCCGGATCACCGCATTTCTGTCTGCATTGGCATAACAATACCGGCAGAAATGCCCGCAGGTATTGTAAGCACCGATATCGCCGGTGATATAGCATGCACATTCCCTGCGGTTATGCGGGTTCGGCGGAAGAATCAGATTCTGACCGATGGCAGTCTCGAATGTCTTCTGTGTCATACAGCCGGAACAGTCCGCACCGACTGCTTCCAGCTGCCGGCTTTCGCCGCAGGGTTTGACAGACATGTGATGCTTTCCCGCAATCCGGACAAAGGCTTCTGTGAGGATCATCTGTGTGGAGAGCGGGACGCTTTTTGCTTCAGGATAATTGCGTTTCACTTTCTCATAAAGATCGATAAAGCTGATGACGACCGTGTGTGTGAAACCGCCCAGACGTTCACACATTTCCGAAAATGCCTGCATATGCCGCTCCGTCGTCCAAGTATCATCGATCAGGATCGGATCATACCGCCAGCACATATTGTCCGGACCGACAATATCAGAGAACTTCCGGAATGTGCAGATCACTTCTGAAACAGGAGGAACATTTGGCTCGATCTCTTTGCCATAAGGCGTAATGGTGACAAACCAGTACTGATGATAAGGCTCCAGAAGCGTCATGTGCTGCAGCATTGGTTCCGGATTCTTTGAACAAAAAACAATCAGATCCACAACTGCCGGATCCAGAATGTATTTTGTGACGGATACCGGATCAAATGGATTTCTGACCAGTACAAAGCCTTCACGCAGCCGGTTCGCGAACCAGTCAGCGTAAAAGGCCGGGATGTCTGTGCGGTTGCCTGTCTGGATGATCATATGATGAAACTCCGTGAATTATTATAAAAGAATGCTGCTATGTCAGATTATCATACACCCTGAGGGCAGGCAATGCTCTTTGAAACAGTGTCTCCAACAGCAGATGTTTTATTCCATTGAAGAATCCATTTTATCGGGTTATAATATTTCTATATTCTGAAAATTATGATATTTCATCATACAATAAAGCACGAAGGCAGAAGGAGGGACTTATTTGGATGTGCAATTCAGTGC
>JAFRGW010000051.1 GCA_017433615.1 Eubacterium sp. | reverse complement strand
TGGATCGCCTGTCTGGCTTCTGAACAGCAAAAATACCGTTCTGTTTTCAGTGCAGTCCGGGGGAATCTGTTGAGAAACCAGTCCTGAGACAAGAAGCTGATAAAAAAAGAGGGAGAAGACCCCCCTTCGTGCAGGGAATATTCTTCTCTCTAGTTGTTTTTATTCTTCTTTATGTGTTCATACCTCCAGCAGGTGCTGCACTTTCTGATCATTCACCATCCCTGCCGCTCTCGCTCTGGGCCTGTCAGTGTTTGGATAGAGCTTATCCGCTACCTGCGCTGTCAGCTGTTCCAACTTTCCGCGTGCGGATTCACGATCCCTGCTCTTGTAAGCTTCCACTCTGGCCTTCAGCTCCCTGTTCAGGACTGCGGTTTTCTGGTTCTCCCAGATCCGCTTGCCATCCTGCTCGCCCACCTGCACCGCTTTCGTGACCGTCGTGATTTCATCAGCCGGTATCTACGCCCAGAGACCTTTCCCATTCCAGCGGTAAAGAAAAATCAGAACTCTTTCAATATGAAATCACGAGTATCCTGCTTTGAACAACGAAAAACAGGCGGCTGCTTCTGCAGTTTTGTGCAAAAACAACCGCCTTCGGTTGGTTAACATGTCCAAATTCTGTCACACGTCCATCTTGTCTACAATACTGTCTGTTGCTTTTGCATTGCACACTCTAATGGTCAGTTGTGACCGGCCGGATAATCCTGTTACAGGTACATTCAAGCCTTTAATTGGATGATTCATAAGGATTTCTAATTTCTTTAAAAACTGTGTTCCGTGAGCCAGCTTACAGCTTTTTCCACCATTTCTGTGATATCTTTTCCGTCTTTTGTAAGTACGGTCTGTTTCTCAAGTCCCTTGCTGAAATCCACATGCTCAGCCTCTGCAAAGGCATTTTTCAGATAGTTGTTGTCGTCCGAAAAGCCGGGATCCGGCTGGATCTGGCAGATGCTGTAAGCCTGAAGAATGGCCGTTACCGGAACACCGTGATATAGTATATCCTTATACGCATCAATCTCGCTCTGCCTGATCGGTGCGCTCTCCCGGTAGATCTTCATTGCCCTGGCCAGTGCTTCATGTTCTTCTTCTGTCAAAGCCTTTGCTTCATCACTGGTCTTCACATTATCGAGCACCTGATCGATCGTGCTCATGCCGGAGAGTACAGCGATAACGTCTTCCTTCTCAAGACAGAACCGCACAGACCAGGAAGCGATGCTCCAATCAGGGTGAACACTCTTCAGAATGGTTTCCGCCTCAGCAGGCAGCTTTGCCAGTCCGCCGCCTTTGACGGCTTCCATGATGATAACCTTTCGGCCATGCTTACGGATCACATCATAGCACAGGGCTGCCTGTACCAGTTCACTGTCCCAGTCGATCGGGTTGAGCGCGATCTGGACAAACTCGATCTCCGGATGCTCGGTCAGGACACGGTCCAGCAGCTTTGCAGAAGAATGAAACGAGATGCCCAGATGGCGGATCTTTCCATCCTCCTTCCATTTCTTAGCGTGCTCAAAGAGATGTGTCGTCTTGACGATACCGCCCTTCCCGTCATAGCCGTCATAATAGACATTCTGGATGTTATGGAGCAGGTAGTAATCGATATATTCCACACCCAGATTATCAAGCTGGCTCTGGAAGATCTCCTCGATCTTCTCTTCCGGGATCATCATAAAAGTCGGGAACTTTGTAGCCACTGTAAAACTATCCCTCGGATGCCGTTCTACAAGTACTTTCCTCGTTGCCTCCTCACTTTTTCCTTCATGATAGACAAAGCTGGTGTCGAAGTAAGTGTACCCGGCATCCAGAAAAGCATCAACCATCCTGTTGATCTGTTCATAGTCAAAATCGGTTGGTCCGGAAAGAACCGGAAGTCTCATCATGCCAAATCCTAAATTTTTCATCATACATGTCCTTTCTTTAAGAAGCCGTGTTGTTCATATATGAACCTTTTATCCAGCCAGACCGGAGCTCAGCAGCATCAGGCCCGCAAAACAGGTTTCTTCTCCTCCCGGGATCCGATCAAAGACCTGCTGGTCTTCCATGGCCCGCATCATAGCCTCCGGAAGATGTTCAATTTTGACCTTCAGCTCGGCGCTATCGTACTGCCTAAGACAACCCACCGGGAATACCTGATTGAAAATTTATCTTTTTGAGGTGAAAAAAGTGCTGGCAGACGAGTCCGAAACACCGCTGTTTGCCTGGAACGGCTACGCAGAAGCGGCTCCCGCGAAAAAAGCTTAAGACGAACAGCCTGGATATATTGACATTATGCCATACAATGTGAAGGCTGACAGATTGCCTCCGGGCCATGTGGTTCGGTGGCATCACTTTTCTATTTTGATGTCCGTAGGCCTCCCTTACCACAGGACTTGTGACAATCCTGCGACAGGGCTATTTCAGGCCAAAACCATTAGTATTTACTTCACATGCACATCCATCTGATTGTACGGAACTTCCAGCCCTGCTTCCCGTGCGCCGGCGAACAACAGCTCAAGCACCTGGCGGCGTATACCGATCTTTAATTCCGGCGGACAGACCACTTTGATTTTATAAATCACGGAAGAATCCTGCAGTTCTGCGATTCCGAGGCAGGAAGATTCCAGCAGACCGGTTATATTCTTCTCTGCTTCCCGGCACAGAGCTGAAAGTGTTTCTTTTGCATACGCAGGATCTGCTTCATATGAAAGCGGCAGATCAAGATAGAGCTGATCGGATAGTTTTACAATCTCAGTGATATTATGGTTGCTGACAGCAAGGATGGAGTTGTCTGCAAGGCTGCGCAGTTTCGTAGAGCGCAGATTGAAGCTGGTCACAACACCTTCGACTGTCCCGTACCGGACAACATCACCAACCTGGAAGAAATCATCTGACATCAGGTGGAATCCGGATACGACATCTTTCAGGAAGTCCTGAAGGGCGAGGCCTACGATTGCACTGGCAATTCCCAGTCCTGCTACCAGTGAAGTGACCCTGATCCCATTGACCTCCAGTACAAGAATGACCACTACCAGAATAATAATGCCTTTTATAATATTCAGAATGACAGCTGTGACCGTTCCGGCTTTCCCGTCTGCAGGCAGCCCGCCGTCCTTCTTCTGAACCAGTTTCCGGTACGTGTGTCTGATAATGCGCCACGCAATCACTGCAATCACGATGATGACGAGACTCACAATCAGCTGGGCAATCCGCTCACGCGTAAAGATCTCTGAAAAAATCGATGGTGTTTCAATTGCTTCTGTAAGATCAATATTATTCATATAGATTATGTCTCTTTTCTGGTTTTTAATGCGTTGATATGAATCATACCAGACTGCGCTTGAACTTCATGTCATTTTGTACTATAGTGGCAGTGAATTTACTCACCAACTCACTAAAAAGGATCTATTGAAATGGACCGCTCAATGACACAGAACAAAACCGAATATCTCGAATGTGAAAAAAACTGGGTCTTCTGGTCGCTGATTATGGTCGGCGGCTTTTATGGTGCCTATACATTTTTGCTGCGCGGCGGAATATTCTGCAATGCCCAGACAGCGAATATTGTGCTGCTGGCGATGGCATTGGGCAGCCGCAACTGGCATCATGCACTCTATCTGATTATCCCGATCACGGCTTATCTTATGGGCGCAGTTCTTTCAGAATTTCTTGCGAAATACATCAAGCGATTCCGACTGCTGCGGTGGGACACGATTCTGGTCGGCTTCGAGATGATTGTCGTGATCATTCTCGGTCTGCTTCCCGAATCAGCTCCGGATCAGATCTGTCAGGTCGCCCTGAATTTTATTTGTTCCATGCAGTACAATACATTCCGGCAGGCGGAAGGGATCCCGATGGCGACAACTTTCTGTACGAATCATGTGCGGCAGCTCGGCACCAATCTCGTCATTTATGCCCGCCACAGGCGGCCGGAAACGGCCCTTCGGCTGCGCATGCATCTGTCGATGCTCGGCATGTTTATCGCCGGCGGTGTCATTTCCACCCTGCTGTGTCAGTACTTCGGTCTGCGGGCGATCTGGGGCGCTGCAATTCTTCTTGCCTTTGTATTTATCCGGCTGTGCCGGGCAGATCTCTTCTACGAACGCGACAGACTGGAGGCGAAGCCGCACGGTCACTGAGAACGGTTCGGAACATCTTCTGCCATTTATTTATCACATATGAATGCCCAGCATGTATTCGAAATTCTGCTTTAACAGACCGGCAGTCTGGCGGGGATCCCGCTCGTAGATCTTCTTACTGAAGATTTCTGTGGAATACCACCCGTCATATCCGGTGCTTCTGACCGCATCCACATATCGCTTAATCGGGATGTCGCCCTCTCCTGTCCAGACATCTCTGAGTACATCCTGATCCGGGATCGGATCATCTGTCCGGATGCCATCGCAGATATGTACCATCTTGATCAGATTTTTGTCCAGCGATGCAACATATTCCGGTGTCTCATCACAGGTCCACATGTGCCAGAGATCAATTACAATGCCGACATTGTTTTTTCCTGCGGCCTCGATCACTTTGACAGCCTGTGAGATTTTCTTCAAAGGTACCCACGCAAGAGGCTCCAGGAACAGCTCGATCCCGTAATCTGCCGCAATATCCGCTGCCGCAGCGACGTTTTTCGCTGTCTTCTCGATCAGTTCATCTTCCGAAGCGCCGAGAAGTCCCCGATAGCGCGGATCTGATTCTGGAAGCTTACCCGCATAAAAATCTCTGACTGTTCCTACGTCTCCGGGTCCGGTACAAAGCTGGATCAGCTTCGTTCCGATCTTACCGCCAAGTGCACAGGCCCTTCTCATTTCTGCAAGAAATTCATCCGCTCCGGCGCCCTGGCGTTCGATGTTCTGAATCGCTCCGATGCTCACCACCTGAAGTCCTTCCAGAAGCGCCGTCAGCTCCTGTACATCATATCCGGCTTCCAGAAAACTGTAGATCTTCTCGATCACAATCTCCACACCTTCAAATCCGAGTTCCTTTGCAATTTTCAGTTCCTGCACAAGATTACAGTATTTTGTTGCTGTTGAGTTCATTGAAATTCTGGGCATGATTTTCTCCTCTCTTATCTCTTCAGTTCCTCCATCGTCCGGAACAGCAGATCCGGCTCGACAGGCTTGCTCAGATGTGCATTCAGCCCCGCCTGCATGCTGCGCTGTACATCTTCATCAAATGCATTGGCAGTCAGCGCTATGATCGGAATTGTCTTTGCATCTTCCCGGTCCATTGCGCGGATTGCACGTGTAGCATCGAGCCCGTCCATTTCCGGCATCCGCATATCCATCAGAATAAAATCATAGTAGCCGGGATCGTGTGCAGCATATTTATCGACCGCAATCCGGCCGTTCTCTGCATGTTCTGCAGCCATGTCACGCATGGACAGTACCATCATCATGATTTCAGCGTTTACCGCCACATCTTCTGCCAGAAGGACCCTGCAGCCCGCGAGTTTGTCTCCATCATCTGAATCGTCTATGACAGAAGTTCCGTCCGATGTTCCGGTGCTGCCTTCTACTTCTCCGGATTTCTGCAGATGCAAAATCTCATCCTGACCATCGGCCTCTTCACACCGCTCTGATTCCTGAAGTGTCACGGTGACAATGAAGGTGGTTCCTTTTCCTTTCTCACTCTCGACGGCAATGGTACCGTTCATCAGTTCGACGATGCTCTTGGTGATCGGCATTCCCAGGCCCGTACTGCCATAGCGGTTCGTTGTAGAGGAATCTTCCTGACTGAACGGATCAAATATTTTCGGTATAAATTCAGGATTCATGCCGATTCCGGTATCGGTAAAGGTAAACTGCAGTGTGGATTTTCCTTCAAACCTTGCTGTCTCGGCGATGGTCATAGTCACACTTCCGCCCGCCGGCGTAAACTTAACGGCATTTCCCAGAATATTAATCATAATCTGCCGCAGTTTCGTGTCATCGCCGATATAATAGTCGCAGATATGTCCTGCAATTCTGCAGGCATAATGCAGTCCCTTCTCTCTGCACTGGCCCTTGATAATCGTGTTGACCTGTGCCAGTGTTTTGGCAAAGGAAAACTCTTCTTTCTTAATGATCATGCGGCCCGATTCGATCCGGCTCATATCCAGAATATCATTGATGATCCCGAGCAGATGCTGCGCGGAGGCACCGGTTTTTTCGAGATTTTTCCGTGTGCTTTCCGAGATTGTTGCATCTGCCAGCGCGATATTATTTAATCCGATAATCGCGTTCATCGGTGTGCGGATCTCATGGCTCATATTGGACAGAAATGCCGTTTTTGCCCGGTTGGCCTCTTCTGCATTTACCAGTGCATCCCGCAGGGCGCGGTTCTGCTCCATGGATTTCCGGGTCTCGGAATCCACGTTGGAGAAGCTCATGCCGACTGCATGTACGATGTTGTCATCCCGGTCTTCCGGATGCCGCACACCTGCAAACCGGATCATGACATACAGCTCTTTCCCGTCCTCTTCAATCAGATACCGGTAGGAAATAACCCGTTCTTTCTGCAGCCGTGCGCGGATGGTTTCCGGTTTGATAAAATCCAGAAATTCCTCCCGGTACTCCGGCATGACGGAATTCTGTGCATAGGCTGTGACACCTGCCAGATAAGGGAACTGCTGTCCGACCCGGTAATCATCCGGATTTCCGGATTCCTGAAAACAGATGCCGTAGTCCTTATCCAGTTCCACATAGTAGACACTGTAATACTCTGACGCGAGCGCCGTGATCATTTTCTCGGCCGTCTCAATGGTCTCACTGGCATTTTCCACAAGCTTCCTGCGCTGCACGATATACCGCGCCACATAGAATGTAAATACACTTACAAACAAGGCGGTCAGGATCGCCAGCAGTGCAGCACCGTTGAAGTTCGCGTTCCGGATCATTGTGTGGTATTCTTCTGCCGGAAAACTGGTAACGACATAGAACTGGGAAACATCACCTGTATAGGCTGCATATCCGACGGATTCTCTTCCGTTTTCCCGGAACCGGAAGGCGTCATTCATTCCATCCTTCAGATCAATCCCGTCGTTGTCGAGTGTACCGTCCTGTGAGGCTTTGATCAGGTTATCGAACAGGTCATTTCCTCTGGTATTGTAAATAACTGTGCCTTCTCTGTCACACAAAACGACATCACAGGGATAATCAAAAATCGAAATTTCGAGCAGATGATTGATATATTTTTCGCCATAGAAACCCAGTACAAAGCCTACTATCTCGCCAGACTGTTCCGACGCGTCCTCTCCTGTTCCGCTGACGCCCGGCGTCTCCTCGGTGGTATTTCCGATTCCTTCCGAAAGGCTTCCCGCGGTTTGTCCGACGCGCACAGGGGCATAGAATCCGATCTGCCGCTCACTTGTCACCTTGGAATCCAGGATATAGGTCATGCCGATCTCACCAGAGATGGCCTTTGCAAAATAACTGCGCTCGGAGACATTGGCCTGAATCACCGGATCTTTGGTCGTATAATCTCTGCCGTGCAGATCAATATAGCGCAGATAATCAAAGCCCAGCCTGTTTTCATAGATGCGCAGAATGTCGCGCACTTCATTCATCTCCGCTTCCGGAATATCCTCCTCATTCGCCGCATTTAAAACAGAGGGATCAAGTCCCCTGCTGCGGAATTCGTTCTCCATAATCACAGCCGTGGATTCTATATAATCAAGATCCTCCTGTGTCATGTTTTCGAGCGATGCCGCCCTGTTTCTGGCGGTGTCTGCGATATAGTTCTGGTTCTGCCGGTCAATGCGCGCGACGTTGGAACGATAAAATACAAAAAAAGCCACTGCGATTCCGACAGTAACAAGAAACGCAACAATTATATTCTGACGTGAATTTCCAGAATTTTCACTGCGCATAAAAATACTCCTGCTCAGGATTCCTTTCAGGTAATCCTTACCGAAAAGACAGTCTGTCCGCAACGACATTTCTTCTGCACTGACAGTCTGTCCGCGAAACAGCCTGCCTGATAACAATACTGCTATTATATTATAGCAATCAACGTCTGCTTTGAAAAGTGGCCGTTGTCCATATAGAACCACAGCCACTGAAATACAAATCTGTATTTGACATTCGTCTGAAGCTGTGGTATGTTTATATAGCTGTCGGAAACATCTGCTTCAAAGCAGCCTGGAATGCAGCAGCAAATATACCCATAGGGGCTTGGTCAAATGGTATGACAGGAGTCTCCAAAACTCTTAGCGGGAGTTCGATTCTCTCAGCCCCTGTAAAAAAACCGTGGAACATATTGATATGTTCCACGGTTTTTTTTATACCTTCTTCACCACACCAATGAACAGCGGCGCACCGGATTTTACATCCAGGATGGCATATACAAACGGCCGGGTCAGATATACCTTTTTGACACTGGTTCTTTCAGGCGGCGCAGCTGATGCTTTCATCATAATCGCAGTTGCCGCACTTGCCTCCGTTCCGTTTTTGTTGAGATCAATGTATGTTCTGTGCAGAACCGCATCGATTCGAAGCCTGCTGTCTGACATGTTCGAAAAGTCTGCCGTGCTTTTGAAAGCCCTGCGGATCCCCATTTTCTTCAGCGGCTTATTCAGCGATACTTCATATTCATATTTGAATTCCGGCATTCTGGTGAGAACTCTTACGCCTCTGGTTTTCCTGTTCCGGTAGCCTTTGATCAGATCTTTTCCCGTCAGTTTTTTTACATATTCGTCTACCGAAGTACCTTTTGGCGGAAGCAGACCGAGAAATGCGACCTTGCCGCCTTCGTATTTTTTAATAAATCCCTTTGCACCATTCACTTTAACAAATGTATCTTCACACCCTTCAAGCATCTCAGCCTTCTGTCTGCCGCCGTCCGCTTTATGAAATGTACGCCTGACTGTATCCAGATAGGGTGTTTCCCATTTTGCTTTAAAATATACTGCATTGATGACTGCTGTTCTGAGTGACGGATCCAGCCGCGAAATAATGGAAGGAATTTTCCCGTTTGTGTGGTTATAAACCCACCGGTTCATATCATTAACCGTCTGGCTGCTGAAAGGTGCAGAATAAACTTCAGCCTGATGGTAACTCACAATCTTCTGCAGGAAGGATTTTTTCAGACGGATCGTTCCCTCTTTATACCAGAGCGAATTCGCACTGGTATATGTGATTCCTCTGGCCCTCTCTAGTTTTCTGTGCAGCGTGGAAAGATACTGGTTGTATTTTCCCACGGAAATGCCGCCCATTGCCTTCCGGATCTCTTTCCTTGTTTTTCCGGAAGCTCCATTTTCCACAATGGACAGTGCGGTGAAGATCGAATCCGGAGAGATCAGGATATTTCCGCCTGTTTTATCTGTCTTCATCGTCTTCTGCAGGAGTTTTACCGATGCATTCGCCATTGCTCCCGCAAATGCTTTGTCTGCCTTGCGCGACTTCGTTTTGAACGGCTGAATGCCATTTGTCTGATTTTTTGCACTGCCACTCAGCGGTTTCTGCTGCATGGAAGGTTCTGAATCATCTGTTTCATCATTAAGGACTTGCGGAACAGATGTCACGTCGGCCTTTGCATAATCAGTTCCTGCCATGAGCACAAACCCGGCAATCAGTACTGCTGCTGTAAATCTGGAAATAAACTGTCTCACCCTGCTGTCCTCCTTCCTTTGTCCGTTAGCAATCCTGCTGTCTCCCGGCTGCAATTCCAATCAAAAACTCAGTTCAAGGCGAAATTCCAGAACGCCACGGCTGCCGCAGCGCCGACGTTCAGAGAATCCACCCCGTGCTTCATCGGAATCATGACGGTGTCGTCGCACTGCCGGATGGTCGCGTCCGCCAGTCCTTCTCCTTCCGTTCCGACAATCACGGCCAGTTTGTCATATTGTTGAAAACGCGGGTCGTCCGGCGTGCAGGAATGCTCCCGCAGCGCCATGGCGACGGTGTGGAATTCATTGTTTTTCAGCTGCTGTACGCCATTTTCATACCACTCAGCCGGCTCCTTACCGGTAAATGTCCAGGGAATCTGGAAAATCGTCCCCATACTGACCCGGATCGCCCTGCGATAAAGCGGATCCGCACAGTCCGGCGTAAAGAGAACCGCATCCATGCCAAGTGCCGCGGCGGAACGGACAATCGCCCCGAGGTTCGTCGGATTGACGACGTGTTCCAGAACAGCAATCCGGCGGATATCTCCCGCTGTCTGTCCATGGGCACCCCAAGAAGATTCTTCTGCATCCTGTCCAAACAGTCCCTGACCCGACTCTGCAGCAGTTCCTGCAGCACCAAGAGAGGTCGCTTTCCCTGTCAGCAGAGACCCGGCTGAAACAGGTTCCTGACGCCGCATCAGTGCCAGTACTCCGCCTGTCAGATGATAGCCGGCAATTTCCTCCAGCGTGGAATCCGGAGCTGAATAAACCGGTGTATCGGATGACGCTGCTGCAGTATTACGTATTGTGTAAGATGCCAGAATCTGACAGATTTCTTCTGTATATCGCTCAGCGCAAAGAAAGGACACCGGGGCATATCCGGCCCCCAGTGCCCTTTTGATCACTTTCATACTTTCTGCGATAAAATAACCCGGCGCAGGCTCACAGGCATGCTTCAGGTCACTCTCACGCCGCCCGGCGTAAAGCTGAAGTTCAGGAAGATCAAGACTGCTGACATGGATGATTTCTGACATCGTAAGTCCTCCCTGCTGCTAATGCTGTCTGCACCGCCTCTTCTGCTTTCGGCAGAGACGACGATATTCCTTCATCACACTCGAAGTACCTGCACCTGATACGTATCCTTCAGGATTTCATCGCATAAATAGCCTCTGCCACACTGTCAACCGGCACCAGCTTCACACTGCTCCCGGACGGGAGCTTGATATTGCGCATGTTCGCCTTCGGCAGAATAATTGTCCGGAATCCCAGCTTCTCTGCCTCATTGACACGCTGCTGTGCCATGCTGACGGAACGGATCTCACCGGACAGTCCTACTTCTCCGAAAACGACGGTTTTGCTGTCCACCGGAATATCCTTTTCACTGGATACAATTGCCAGAAGAATACCGAGGTCCACGGCCGGCTCGGTCATCTTGATGCCGCCGGCAATATTGACATAGACATCCCGCTGGGACAGATTCACACGCGCGCGCCGTTCAAGTACAGCGACCAGAAGGTTCACTCTGTTAAAATCTGTACCGTTAGCGGTTCTTCTCGGAAATCCGAAATTCGTCTGACATGCCAGTGCCTGCACTTCCAGCATAATGGGACGGCTCCCCTCCATCGAACAGGAAACAACCGACCCGGATGCATTCTCTGCACGGCCTTCCAGCATAAACTCCGAGGGATTGGCGACTTCAGCCAGTCCCTCATTGCGCATCTCAAAAACACCGATTTCATTGGTTGATCCAAACCGGTTTTTGACTGCACGCAAGATTCTGTAAGAGGCATTTCTGTCCCCCTCGAAATACAGGACCGTATCAACCATGTGTTCCAGCACGCGCGGTCCTGCCACATTGCCGTCTTTGGTGACATGTCCGACAATAAATACAGGGATCTGCATTCCCTTCGCGATCCGCAGAAGCACGCCGGTGGACTCCCGGACCTGGGAGACACTTCCCGGAGAAGAGGAAACTGCCTCATTGTACATCGTCTGGATGGAATCAATGACGACAGCGCCCGGCTGTTCTCTGCTGATAATCTGCTCAATCAGGTCCAGATTCGTCTCGCAGAGCAGCTTCAGCCCGTCCTGAAAACTGCCGATCCGCTCTGCACGCATCTTGATCTGCCGCAGCGATTCTTCGCCGGAGACATACAGGATGCCCTGCGGCCGGCCGGAAAGCTGCCGGCACATCTGCAGAAGCAGCGTTGATTTGCCGATACCCGGGTCTCCGCCGATCAGTGTCAGCGAACCGGCGACAATTCCCCCGCCGAGGACCCGGTCCAGTTCCCCGATGCCTGTGCAGATCCGGTTGGTCTCGTCCAGCGCGATCTCATTCAGTTTCTGCGGAACGGGTGCATCCTTTGCCTTTTTCGCTGCGGCCGCCGCACTCTGTCCGGGCTTCGCAGGTCTGATCACTTCTTCTGCAAAGCTGTTCCACGCGTGGCAGGCCGGACACTGCCCCATCCATTTGGCAGATTCATGTCCGCAATTCTGACAAAAGAAGATACTCCTGCTGCTCTTTGCCATCTGCGCTCTCCTTAAGCTTCCCGGATCTCGACTTCTGCAGAGCCCTTCTCTTCAAGATCAATGCTGATTGTCAGTTTTCCGCTCATGGTGGCTTTGACAATGCCGTCATCAACGCCGTCAATCTTAACATCATAGGAGACGCCTTCGCCCAGACCAAGTGTGATCTGCACGTTTTTATTTCCCTCAACCCGGAAGGTAACGGCATCCTCGCTGACCTGCAGTCCGGTTACGGCAGTGCCGGGAACAGACTCATAGAGAACGGTATCATTCCGCTCCAGGCGCGTGATCTCATTGTAGGTTTTCACCTTGTAGATGCTTCCGCCGCTCTCATAATCAGCTTTCTTTGTCTTCTCTGTCAGCTCATAATTGCCAAAGCTGATGCTGCCGTCCGCCTCTGTTCTGATTAATTCATTAATAACTGCCATGATTGATACTCCTTTTCTTTATTTATACTTCCTTCCAGGTAAATTCACCCTGCCGCGCCCCGACTGTTATGGTTCTGCCGCGGTGCAGTTCCCCGCTCAGCAGTTTTTCGGAGAGAGGATCCTCGATCATGGTCTGGATCGCTCTTTTCAGCGGCCGCGCGCCATATTTGCTGTCATAACTGTCTGCGATCAGTTTGTCCTTGCAGCGGACCGTCAGCTTCAATGTAATATCCATCTGCTCTCTGCAGCGTTTTACAAGATCAGAGACCAGTATGTTTACAATTTCCTGCATATGATCTTTTGTCAGTGCGTGGAATACAATTGTTTCATCAATCCGGTTTAGAAATTCAGGCCTGAAGATTTTCTGGATCTCCTCCATAACCTGTGCCTTCATATTCTGATAGTCGCGCTCTTCATCCGCACCGCTGTCAAATCCCAGATGTTTCGGCGCCACAATGCGCGACGCACCTGCGTTGGATGTCATGATGATACAGGTTTCCTTGAAACTGACCTTCCTGCCCTGGGCGTCCGTGATATGTCCGTCGTCCAGAACCTGCAGAAGAATGTTAAAGACATCCGGATGTGCCTTCTCAATCTCAT
>JAFRGW010000050.1 GCA_017433615.1 Eubacterium sp. | reverse complement strand
CGTCCACTGGAACAATCACGGCTGCAAGTCCGTCGTCTGGCGCTGCATCAGCCGCTTGGAGCCCACCTCCGCCGAAAAGAACTGTACCAACCGGACGGTTAACGAGCTCCTGCTGCAGGAGGTTACGGTCAAGGCCATCAATCAGATTCTCACCGAGAGAGACGTGTTTCTTAAAACCTTACAGCAAAACATCGCCAAGGCCGTGGTCAACGCTGATACCCTCTCGCCGGACGGCATACAGGCGAGGCTTGAGGAACTGCAAAAGGAGCTCATCAAGAAGGCGAACAATAAACAGGACTACGATGCCATCGCCGACGAGATTTTCCGACTCCGCGACCAGAAGGAACAGTCCGAGGTCGACAGCCACCACCGGGAAGAAACTATGAACCGGATCAAGGAGCTGCAGGACTTTATCGCCGGACAGGAAACCGACATCACAGAGTTTGATAAAGCTCTGGTCAGAAAGCTCATCGCGAAGATCACCGTCTTCACCGAGCACTTCACTGTGGAATTCAAGTCCGGGATTACAATTGACATCGAAGCATAAAAAGGCTCCTCACCACCGACGCACTTGCCGGTAGTGAGGAGCCTTGGTCTTTTCAGCCTAATTAAGCCAACAACTTCTCAACCTCTTTCGGTTTTAGCACCTTTCCAACCGATACGATCTTGTCATTCACAAGAAGTGCAGGCATGCTCATAACGCCATAGCTCATAACTTTTTCCATATCGGTGATGTACTCAACCTCAACATCCAGTCCAAGATTCTCGACAGCTTTCTTGGCATTCTCATATTGCTCATGACAAGACTTACAGCCTGCACCCAGCACTTTGATGCAGCAGACGCCATCGACATTTTCTCCGCAGCAGGAAGTACCTTCAGTTTTTACTTCCTCCGACCCTCCACAGCAGCAGGTGGGCTCCACCTTTACTTCTTCTTTTTTCTTACCAAACAGTGCCATGATCATATCCTCCTTCAAATAAGCAGATTTTGAAATATATTAAAGCCGTAGCCGACTATAATAATCCCGGCAGTACAGATGCCTACAAACGCTCCCATCAGCTTCGGCTTGATTGCCTTCTTCAGCATGATGAGGGATGGCAGACTCAGCGTGGTGACAGCCATCATAAAACTCAAGATCGTACCCAGAAGTGCTCCCTTTGAAAGGAGTGCCTCCGCCACGGGAATCGTCCCGAAGATATCCGCGTACATCGGAACACCGATCAGTGTTGCGAGAATTACACCGAATGGATTTTTGCTTCCAAGCACTGTCTGTATCCAGCTCTCCGGAATCCAGTTATGGATCAGCGCACCGATGCCAACACCCACCAGAATATATGGAAATACCCTTTTTAATGTGTCCAGTACCTGATCCTTTGAGTAGGTCAGTCGGTCTTTCACGGTCAGATCCGGAGATTCGATATCCACGCTGCTGTTATTGTTTCGGATAAAGTCCGCGATCTGATCTTCCATATGCAGTTTTTCAATCAGTGTACCGCCAATCACTGCAATCACAAGCCCCATCACCACATACACGATGGCGATCTTCGCTCCAAAAATACTCATGAGAAGAACGAGGCTGCCCAGATCCACCATCGGTGATGAGATCAGGAAAGAGAACGTCACACCCAGCGGAAGTCCGGCGCTTGTAAAACCCATGAAGATCGGAATGGATGAGCAGGAGCAAAACGGCGTGACCGTACCAAGAAGGGCTCCAACGATATTTGCGCCTATTCCATGAAATCTTCCCATGATCTTTCTGCTCCGCTCCGGAGGGAAGAAACTCTGGATATAAGAGATCAGGAATATAAGCACACACAGCAGCACAGTAATCTTTATCGTGTCGTAGATGAAAAATTGAACGCTGGCTCCAATCTTTGTGCCGGTATCAAGCCCAAGCAGGCTAAGTATGCTGCCTATCAGATCGTTCAGCCATTTCATGCCGAGAATTTGATCCTGTATAAAAGTCCACATTTCTAAAACCTCGCCTTCGTCTTATTTGCGATCCTTACAAGCAACAGCATGACCGGAACTTCTGTCAGCACACCTACTGTAGTTGCAAGAGCAGCCGGTGATGTTGTTCCAAAGAGTGCAATCGCAACTGCCACTGCCAGTTCAAAGAAGTTTGACGCTCCGATCATTCCAGCCGGTGCCGCAATATCATGAGGCAGCTTGAACAGTTTGCTTGCCCCGTAAGCGATAAAGAAGATCAGGAATGTCTGTATGATCAGCGGCACCGCAATCAACACAATATGGATTGGATTCGAAAGAATCACCTCTGCCTGCGAACTGAAAATAATCACCAGTGTGAGCAGCAGGCCGACCGTAGTTGCATTATCAAACTTATGGATGAACGTTTCTTCAAAGTATTCTTTTCCCTTATTTCTGATAACTGTAAGCCTTGTTACTATACCGCCCACAAGCGGGATGACTACAAAGAGGAAGATGCTCACAAAAAGCGTGCTGTAGGGAACCGATACATTGGAAACGCCAAGAAGGAACTTTACAATCGGCACAAACGCTACAAGGATGATAAGATCGTTCGTCGCCACTTGTACTACGGTGTAAGCCGGATTTCCCTTTGTCAGCGTACTCCATACAAAGACCATCGCTGTGCATGGCGCTGCACCAAGAAGAACGGCTCCAGCAAGATACTCTATTGCAAGCTCCGGCGCAATAAAGGCTTTAAACACAACAAAGAGGAACAGATATGCAATCCCGTACATCGTAAAAGGCTTGATGAGCCAGTTAGTGATCCATGTGATAAACAATCCTTTCGGATTCTTTCCGACTTGTTTTACGCTCTGGAAGTCCACCTTCATCATCATGGGATAGATCATCACCCAAATGAGGATGGCGATGGGGATTGAAATACCGGCAATCTGCAGTTTATCCAGCGCGTTTGGTATCATCGGCAGAAAGTGTCCGATCAGAACACCTATTGCCATACACAGAAGCACCCATACAGACAGATACCGCTGAAATGTATTGATTCCTTTTTCCTGTTTTGGCATAATGAACCTCCGTTAGTTTGATACATTCAAATGTATCAATGTAATAGGCTTTTATATAGGCAATCCCGTAGGACTGCCTATGTATTATCGATATGCGATATTACTTACTTTCGCACCCGCATGATACGCTATCGTCTATTTCACAATCACATCTGGCGTAAGAGCTGATCATATCCCGAAACTCTTTTACGCCTTTTGCTGATATAGAATAGTGCATCCATTTTCCTTCTTTGTAATAATCAACAAGGCCGCTGTCTGCGAGTATCTTCATATGATGAGACAGAGTCGGCTGCGTGATTTTCAACTCTTCTAACAGATCACATCCGCACTTTTCGCCATGCTGGAGTGCAAGCATGATGGCGAGGCGGTTTTCATCCGTGAGCGCTTTAATCCTTTTTACGTCTTCTCTGAAACCCATGACTTCCACCTCCGAGAGATGTACATATCATACCACACGCATTCACACTTGTCAATATGTCTATGTATTTTTCTTCGTAAACTCCTCTTTGCCATCGCCATGCCGGTAAAGAGGAGCTTTTTTTTCTGACATCTATCTCACAGCCACAACTCCCCGACATCTAACTCGGCTACTCAACATAGTGACATCTAACGTGGCAACTCAACTCTCACACTTTTTGAGCCAGATTGCCCTTGGATAAGTTACCGAGAAGCGTCCTGCCTGCCCGATGCCAAATTTGCCCGATTCCCCGAAAACCGCAGTATTACTGGGCTTTCGCGGCTATTTTCTCTCAACCCTTGACATCAAACAAACCGTCTCAACATGCTGCGTATTCGGGAACATATCTACCCCACACATACGCTCCACACGATAGCCGCCTTCCTGCAGCACTTCAAGATCTCTTGCAAGACTGGTCGGTTTGCAGGAAATATATACAATCCGCTCAACACCATATGCAATGATCTTCGGCAATGCTTTCGGATGAATCCCGTCCCGCGGCGGATCCAGAACAATTGTATCCGGCTTATCAGGCAGATCATCCAGCACTTTCAGCACATCTCCTGCTATGAATTCACAATTTGACAGGCCATTCAGAGCTGCATTTTCACGCGCTGCCTCCACCGCCTCTTCCACAATTTCCACACCGACAACCTTTTTTGCGACAGGCGCAAGCATCTGCGCTATCGTGCCGGTGCCGCTGTACAGATCGAATACGGTCTGATTTTCAACACCGCCAAGAAATTCCCTCGCCGTCTCGTACAGAATTTCTGCGCCGCGGGAATTGGTCTGGAAAAATGAAAACGGCGTGATCTTAAACCGCAGCCCGAGTATTTTCTCTTCAATGAAATCTGTTCCATACAGGATTTCTGTGTGATCATTGCGAATGATATCAGCAATGGCGTCATTGACGGTATGCAGAATTCCGACGATCTTTCCCTCCAGCGGAAGCTTCAGAAGCAGTTCTGTAAATTCTCTCATCCAGATGCTTTCCGTTTCCCGCTGCGCCGTCACATCTGAACCGTCGCATGTACCTGTTTCCGGAATCTGACTGGTTGTCACCAGGTCCACCAGAAGATCTCCGGATACTTCCGCACGGCGCACCAGAAGATGCCGGAGATATCCTTCATGTGTAATCTTATGGAAATAAGGCAGACCTCGATCCTGGAAGAATTCCAGTACACACTTCACAATCTTTCCGAAATCCGTATGCACCAGTGCACAGTCAGATGCTGTCAGAATATCGTACGTGCTGTTTTTCCGGTGCAGACCCAGCGTAAGCGGACCGTCCTTTTCTGCATCGCCAAATGCAAATTCCATCTTATTGCGGTAACGGAACTGGGCGGGTGTCGAGCGGATTCCCTCAAAGATTTTTTCCGCTCCTGTGAGATCTGCTTTTTCCGGATCATCCCTGTACACACACGCCATAACCGGTTTTTCTTCTTGCAGAGTGTTCTGTCCGCCAGCTGCTACCGTTGAGCGTGCACTTTTCTGTGCCGCCATCCCCCGTGCAACGACCGGCAGCAGCAGTTCTCTGAGCTGCTGTTCTTTCATTGTTTCCTGCGCTTCATAGGGCATCGTCTGGTACAGGCACCCGCCGCATGCCGGAAAATTGCCGCACTGCGGCTCCATCTGCTCCAACGGAGAATGTTCCATCACTTCCAGCAGCTGCCCTTCCACCCGGTCCCGGCGTTTTTTGTTAATCCGGAAACGGACACGCTGTCCGGGCATACCGTTTTTGACAATGACAGTCTGCCCGTCTACATCAACCATTCCTTTATTGGGAAAAGAAACCTTTGCAATGATTCCTTCGTAAATTTCACCTTTTTTCATATTCATGTACTCCGTTCGTTCAGGCGGGTGCTTCCTTTTCTGTATCAGTATTACCGGCAGCTTTCCTGCGTTTCCACAACATCAAACAGGGCTCCGGCACAGTGTGCCGAAGCCCCGATGTTCATTCTGGAAAACCGTGAATTCCGATTATTCTGCTGCCTTTGCCGGAACAGCATCCTCGTCTTCGAAGTAGTCATCGAAGTCATCTTCGAAATCATCGTCATCAAAGTCCTCGAGATAATCCGGTGTCATGTAACGATATACCGCATAAGCAATGCCGGCGATTGCACAGACAGCGCCGATGATCGCGAGAATCCACAGTAACTTATTTCCTGTTTTATTCTTTTCCATTGTCTCTTTCTGCTCCTTTAATACGTCGATCAGTTCCTGGATCTTATCCTGCATCTTATCTTTCATATTAAGCACCAGCCTCTTTCTAAAGATATTAACAATATAACATACTTTATGGTGATTTTCTACTATAAATCTTCAGAAATCAATCCGGCCCGGAATCGCAGGAACTTACAAAAATCTGCAAAGCCCGAGATAAGCCCCCAGAAGGAACAGAATTGCCGCCCGGATTATAACCGGAAGTATTTCATTTTTCAGAAGCATCCGGTCCCAGCGCGTCAGATTGCCTTTCGGACAGATACCGGCACATTTTTCGCACCCGATACATTCACCGTTACGGAATCCGTCCGTCTCCAGTTTGATATCAACCGGACACGTCGTCTGACATGCGCGGCAGTTTTTCAGGCAGTTCTCCGCATCTCTCTGCAGCCACGCGAACGGAAGCTGCGGAATAATCGCAAAGACTGCCCCCATCGGACACAGGAACTGACAGAAAAAGCGTTCTTTTACAGCCATTCCTGCAATGATCAGGATGAGAATCACAATACCAATGGTATAACCGCTCAATTCAAACCGCAGTGCCGTGATAAAAGAAAATACCGACCAGGGATTCCAGTTATATTGATTAAAGCTGTCGTATGCGCCCAGTGCACATGCAACAACGATTAACGCCAGTATGAGAAACTTGACTTTCTGCAGCCAGGGAGAAAACTTCTCCGGCAGACTGAACTGCTTCTTTCTTCGAAACAGTTTCTTCTGGATCAGGCCGGAAATCCAGTAGACAAAATCGCCGAATGTCCCGAAAGCGCATGCAAATCCGCAGAAAAATCTCCCGAAAACAATTGTGAAAATGCATAGTCCGATCAATGCTTTGACGAAGCTGTCCAGTTCCAGCACGCTTCCTGCTGCAACTTTCTGGAAAATACTCTTCACCCCGGAAAAGCCTGCCACAAATGCACCCGGCATCATCAGGAAAAAGAAAAGCTGAACAATGTTTCGGACAAGCGCATTCTGCCGTCTGCGCCGGATCTTCTGCTGCGCCGGCGTCAGTTTTTTCTTCACTGCCTCTGTAACGCTTTGTTCTAATTCCGCCCCGCTCTGCTCAAACTTGTTTCCGGCTGGTACATTTACGTTCTTCTCTGGTTCTGACATCCGTTTTGCCGCAGCCGTGTTTTTTTCTGCGGCCTCCCGCACGGCATTTTCGATTTCTGTTCTGGTCATCCGTTCACCGCCTTATCTACCGCGTCATTCAACGCTTCCAGAATCCCGCGGGAACTGAACGTTGCACCGGATATTGTATCTACATCTGTGCTCTGCTGCTGCAGAACGGTCTCCGTAAGTGCTTCCGCCTGCGCATAATACGCCGGGTCTTCACCGTCATGGGACAATACCTCAAACGCTGTAATCACATCACTTTCAATCGTAACGGAAACAGTAATCGGACCTCCGTAGCCTGTTCCGGTGCCCTCATAGGTTCCATCTTTAAACATCGATGCTGTTCCCGCACCGGTTTCTGATCCCGCTGTTCCGGATCCTCCGGCCGCCGCTGCTTCCCGGCGCTGATTCTCCGCCTGAATCTCCCTGTTATAGGCCTCAACTTCCGCAACCGCGGCTTCATTTTCAGCCACAACTGCCGCACGGGCTGCCGCGATATTCTGGTAGTGATACAGAATCCCGCAGATCAGTGCCAGCGCCAGCAGCTTTGTAATAAAACTCTGGTACTTCATTCTCTGTTATGTGTCCTTTTCATCATCCGCAGCCGCTTTTTCAGCCTGTGCCGCCTGCGCAGCAGCTTTGGCTTTGGCTACGGCTTCTTCCTCTGCAGCTTTTGCTTTGGCCTCGGCCTCTGCTTTCTTTTTCGCCTCTTCCTCAGCTTTCTTCTTTGCTTCTTCCTCGGCTTTTTTCTTTGCTTCTTCAGCCTTCTTTTTGGCTTCTTCTTCAGCTTTCTTTTTTGCTTCGGCCTCAGCTTTTTTCTTTACCTCTTCCTCGGCTTTCTTCTTTTCGGTCTCGCCCTTTGCTTTCGTCTCTTCTTCCCTGGACGCCTTCTCATCAGACTGTTCTGAATTTTCAGTTTCCGAATCTTCTACGCTCTGTTTTTCTGTGGTTTCCTCAGCTTCATTGTTCTGATCAGCTGTGTTGCCATCCACTGAAGAATCACTCTCACTCTGATCAGCAGCCGGGTCCTCAGCCTGCGCTGTTTCGTCACCAGCCTCAACTGGTTTGCTGACATCATCCTGCGCATCTGCCGCCAGTTCTGCAGATTCTTTGTCAGATCCTTTTGCTTTGGCATTTTTAGCCGATGATGATTCTTTGGTTTCTTCTGCGGCGGTAACTTTGATCTTGTTCAGAATAACGGCAGCAAGGTTTTTGATGGTATTCGATGTGTATGTAGCACCACTTACACCGTCAACATCTGCACTTTGCTTTGAAACAATCTGAGCCGGGATTCCTTTGGCACCATTGACCGCATGGTCGATGAAATACTCATTTTCCTCCCAATCTTCACTTTTGTCTTCTCCTATGTCAACATTGCAGCTTTTTATTATTCCGTCTTTCACTGTGATCTGAACTATGATTTCATATTCAAACATCCTGTACTCTTCTACGCACCAGCCTCTTTCGGTATATGTACCATCCTTGTACGTGATCTTACCCGATTCTCCTGTACCGCCGCTGGCACCTCCGCCTTCATGACCGCCGCTTCCCTGATTTTCGGACCCATCATCTGGTTTCTCTTCTGTTCCGGAAGCCTGTGCAGCCGCTTTCTTCACTGCTTCAATGATACCCCGGGAACTATATGTTGCACCGGACACCATATCCACGTCTGTACTCTGCCGGCTCAGGATCGTCGCTACAAGTCCCTTTGCGCGGTTGAAATACGCTGGTGTCTCATCTTCTGCTGAAGTGATCTGAATATCTGTCATACGGCCTCCGCTCACTGTCAGCTGTACAACAATATCTCCGCCAAATCCCTCTCCGGTTCCGGTATAGACGCCGTCTTTCAACGTTTCAGCCGGCATTACAGACGGATCAGAAGGAACCGTCGGATTAACAGGTGCGGCCTGTGTGACCGCAGCACTCTGATTCGTGCCTCCTGTCATCGCTGCCTGACTCATTGCACGCTTCACAGCATTGATAATTCCGGTTGAGCTATAGGTTGCTCCGGAAATACTGTCCACATTAGGCGAGCCTTTTTGCAGCATTGTATTGATCACTGCTTTCGCCTTTGTCAGATATTCGGCTGTTTCACCATCTGCATTTTCAATCGTAATGCCAGTCAGCTTTCCACCTGAAATTACGACTTTCACTTTGATTTCTCCGCCAAATCCATCTGCCGTACCATAATAAGTCCCGTCTTTGTAAGCGGCAGGTTCTGTGTAAGTATCCTGCTTTGCAGGCGTACTCGTAGACGCGGTTTTTTTAGATTTCTTTTGCTTCTTTTCCTTCGTATTCTTTTTGCTTCCGTCTGCGGAAGCTTTAGACAATGCACGCTTCACCGCGTTGATGATGCCCGTTGAGCTGTACGTAGCACCCGAGACTGTATCAACATTCGGAGATCCTTTTTTCAGGATGCTGGAAATAACGCCTTTTGCGCGGTTCAGGTAGGAAGCCGTTTCTCCGCCGGCACTCTCAATTGATATAGAATCAATTTTTCCGTTTTTAACGACAACTTTCACCGTAATCGGTCCGCCAAATCCCTGTGCCGTTCCGGTGTAGGTACCGTCCTTATAGGCGTCAGGATCTTTATACGCGTCCTGCTGTGTTGTTCCCTGCGGTTCGACTTTTGGCGCAGCAGCATTCTCTACTGTTTCACCGGTCAGCGCATTCTGGATCGCACCGAGAATGCCGCGGGAGCTGTAGGTTGCGCCGGAAGCCACGTCCACTTCCCATGTCTGCTTCTGCATCACCTGGTCGATGACCGTTTTCGCAAGCGAAAAATACGGCTCGGTCTCGCCGGCTGCTGAGACAATTTTTACATCTGTAATCTGACCATCCTTTACCGTCACTTCAACAGTGACCGGTCCGCCGTAGCCCTGTGATGTTCCGGTATAAACGCCATCCTCGTAATCGCCAATAGCCTGCTCACCATCCTCTTTTTCGTTTTCTGCCCGCTTAAGGCCGCCCGCTTCAGACTGGCCGGATGTATCTGATCCGGTATCCGCAGCCACCTCCTCGACCAGCGCAAGACGCTCCGGGATTTCCTGCAGTGTCACCTGTGTCTGCGGGATCATGTCAAACACAAGCAGACCCGTCAGAACGGCCGGCAAAATAAAGGACAGCTTCTTCTTGCTGAATGCAGTTGTTTTGTCAGAAGTGTTTAATTTCATGTCTGGATACTCCTGTGTAATAAATTACAATCTTCGATCAGGTACAAGTTTCGAGATCTGCCTGAGGCTTCATCATGTCTGAAATGACATTTTCAGGCAAAAATATCATTTCAGGCATGACGCAAAGCGGCACGGGCACCGTTTCCTGTGCCCGTGCTTCGCCGCGTCAGCATCCTGTCAGGATGCATGACATCATGCTTCCATTTATTATTTCACTTTGATCTTAATGGTCTTTGTCGCGCTCGCTGCTTTATAATTTCCTGTTGCTGCGATTGACACTTTGACTTTGACCTTATAGGTCCCCTTCTTGAGTCCCTTCTTCACCGTTACTCTTCCGGCTTTGCTGATCGTAATCTTCTTGTTGCCGGAAACTTTCTTGAAGGTGACTTTTCCTTTGCCGTTGATCTTTGCTTTCAGCTTGAAAGTCTGTTTTTTCTTTTTCAGTTTGGATGCTTTCAGCTTCTTGGTGGCAGGTGTCAGCTTCTTCAGGCTCTGGGACTGCTTTGTGACAGTCTGCTTCTTGTTGTCTGTTTTATTTTCATTTTTCTGCTTTGCTGCATTAACTTCCGCTGTTTTCTGTGCAGTTGCTGCGGTCTGCGCTTTATTTAAAGCATTTTCCAGTTCTTTAATTTCTTCTTTTCCAAGCAGAGCTTTCTGATCTTCAGTCAGATTCTGGAACGCAGCTTTTGCAGCATTGACTGCAGCCTGCGCTTTGTCAGAGGAAGCATATTTTTCATTTGCCTTATTAATCAGGGTCTTTACCTGTTCAACTGCTGCTTTGTCTTCCGCTTCTTTCTGCGCAGTTGCTGCAGCCTGGGCTTTCGTAATGTCATCTTCCTTGACCTTCAGTAGTTCCTTCTGATCAACTGTCAGATTCTGGAATGCAGCCTTTGCCGCATCAACTGCTGCCTGTGCTTCTGCAGCTGTACTATATTCATTCTGACTCAAAGCTTTAATCAATGCATTCGCAGCATATGCCTGCGCTTTTTCGGCCGTGACTTCAACAGATACCTTAAAGTCCTCATATCCTTCTGCATAGAGTGTAATTGTATATGTGCCCGCCTTCAGGCAACCGGATTCATCAAAGAATGCCGCATATCTGTTGACTTCCTGTTCATTTGTTGCCAATGCTTTGCCATTGTTCAGTTCAAGTTCCAGGTTGTCATGACCGGCTTCACCATACAGATCAACCCAGTGAACCGCTCCAACTGTTACAGTTCCATTACTTACGGTTGCTGCAAAGACATTACTCCAGTACTCCTTAAGAACAAATCCTTCAATAGCCTTAGGCGTGATTTTGAATTCTCCTACACCATATTTGCTCAGTGCATATTCTACTTTTTCTGCCACTGGCTTAATGTCTTTTGCAGGCGCTTCCATCGGATTCACTTTAAGAGGTACTTCAATAATCTCCTTCTGATCTCCAGTTAATTCAACACCTGCTGCTGAAAGGATACTTGCTTCAACATATGCTTTCGCATCAACTTTTTTCTGTGCACGTCCAAGATTCAATCCTGTGATTGCTTTGTCACCATTTGCATCGGTTCCGAACAAAACAAGCGATGGGATGTCGCCGGCATGATGGCTTGTATATTTTGTTGCGCTTGAAATAACATCGTAAGATGCATCTGTCTCAATTCCAAGATTTGAATAGACTTCTTTATAGGTTGTTTCTGTTCCCTCGCCATATCCATAAAGCTCGCCGGAAAGTTCAGTTGAACCCGCTGCGACGATATAACAAATAGAACTGCCATCAATCGATGTCAAATCACCCTTTTTATAGTGATAGAATGTAGTCGTTGCTGATGCGCCTTTTCCTTTTTTGATTGATGCCTGATATGTTGCATCCTCAGCTTCATTCTCAGTATCAGCATAAAAATATATAACTCCGCCGACAGAAGTAGAATTCAACGCAGTTACTGCTTCTGCTTTGACTTCTGCAGAACCATCTTGATAGTTATCACTAGTAATCTTCAGTGTATACGTTGTTCCGACTTCCGGTGTCTCACTGAGCTGAATGGATGTGCTGCTAAGCGCTCCGCTTACAAAAGTCTTTGTACTCTTTCCTGTTCCATATGTTAGTGTATAAACAGCGTTCTTAAGTTCGTTGAATTTAACATCCTGTAATTCAATATCAAGAACCTGACCTCTGATTTTAGCCTCTGAAATAACAAGGATCGGATAAGTCTTCTTAATTTTCGCCTTCAGTTCATCTATTAAAGATGCTGCAACTGTAGATTCAACAGCCGGATTTTCAATCATCTCCTCTGCTTCTTTTACATGTTCCTGAAGATCTTGATTCGTATCATATCCGGTTGCAGCCTTTGCCTGTTCAATCAAATCAAGAAGTTCTGTCTTTTGATCTTCAGATATAGAACTTGCCAGTCCTCGAATAATTGCATTTCCATTTCCGTTAATGATCAATGTATAACTTGTGCCATCTTGAATTTCTTCATCCAGAACTACTTTCCCATCGCTAATCTGCGCATCTTTGGCAAGATATACGTTTGTCTTTCTAGATTTGTAAGAAACCGTAGCTGTCGGATTCGTCCCAAAGTCTGAAGGTAATCCAGAAATAGAAACTTCCTTAGATCCGCCAGTTGCCGAATAAGTCAAAGAACTGGTATCACCTGCATAATATGCTGGCAGCTCAATGGAGCCATTCTCACAGGGTACGTCTATTACGCCAATGCTTGTAATAACAGTCATACCTGTAATTGTTTTCCCGTTTAAATCAAATTGATAAAACGCATCACCCTTTCCATGTCCGCGTTTTAAACCCTGTCCTCCTTTAACGGACCATGCAACAGCGATTTCCGGATGGCTTGTTCCAAACCACAGGTTTTCAAGTGTTGTCATACCATATTTGCCACCTGCTGCAGTGGTAAGATATGCTCCATAAATGGTATATTTTTCTATTGCTGAATTTTCACCTGTCTGAATGCCTTTCGGATGTCCGTCACTTGCTGACGTATTAAATCCTCCGAGCATCACTTCGTAATCTCCATACCCACCATTAAGGTCGAGATCCTTCACTTTCAAATAACTCTTATCAATGGTTGCTTCCTGAAACTGGCTGAACGAATATTTTCCATCTGTGATTGAAAGTGTACTGTATACTTCAGGTACCGTATCAAGATCTGTGAATGAGTATTTCTTATCGCCTTCAAGCGTTTTGTATGCTTCGGCATCTACTGCAACCGGGATTTTCACTCCCATTATGTACTTACCATTATTATAGGTGCCTTTCGCCAGGCCATCAGCCTGCGTAAACTTGGACTCAGTAGCAGTAGAAACTGCATCAATGCCATCCTCTACTTCCCAGACTGCCTGATCTGTTAAACCATAGGCCTGATAGAATTCCATATAAGGAACATTCATCATTACATAACGTACTTCTTCCTCTGCAAGCGCAGCTTCTTCCTGCTCTGTCTCTTCGTCAGCGACAACCTCAACCTCGGTCGCCTCATCTGCAGCTGCTGTCTCAACAGCAATTTCTTCAACCGGAGCTGCTTCTTCAGAAACTGCTTCTGCCTCCGGCTGAACAACAGTCTCGACTACTGTATCTGCCTCGGTCGTTTCTTCTGCAGTTTCTGCTTCTTCAGTCGCAACTGGTTCTGCAGCATCCGCCTCTTCCTCAACCACGACTGCTGTCTCAATTTCCTCTGCTGCAGGTGCATCATCGTCCGCAAATACGGCCATGGATCCGCTGCCCAGCGTCATTGAGAGGGCCAGTGTGATGGAGAGCAACTTGCTTACTGTGCCTTTTTTCATTCTCACTTCTCCTCGTTTAAAAATACTTTACAGGTTTCTCAGTTTGTCGGATACGTGAATCGGTTACACTTCTGTTGTCACAGCCGTTTGCGATTCATCTCTCCTTCTTTTTGTGAATATTAATCACGAATTTGCAAAAAATCGCAGGTAGTTAAGACTAACTCTAAAGAAAAAGCAGGACGAGGTTGCCCTCGTCTCCTTTCGCGGAATCTGCTTTCTTGATTTCGCATAGCTATCTGCAGTTATTTTGCTACCAGAGGTAGTTTATATTAACTAACGCCTCTCAGTCAAGTTTTTTTTGCATTTTTTGTGATCTTTTTTCACGTACATTTTTTCGGGCTCCAGCTCACAACTGTTCAATCGCGATGTCTACGCTCCGCTTCGGTTGGCGCAGAACAAGACGTCCACTGGACGTCTTGCGCCCCCCTCTGCGTTGAAATTACTCGATCCAGTGGATTTCCAGATCACTGGTAAACTGATCTTTAATCCCCTCTGTCACATAAAGGTTTCCGTCTGTATCCATCAGGATCATATCAAATTCATCGCTGTGTGCACGCCAGATTTCCGACGCCTTGTCCAGCCCTAATACAAACATGGACGTAGAGAGACCGTCCGCAAGTGTACCGTCCTCACTGACAATGGTGACAGATACGAGATCTGCATCGGACGGATATCCCGTCTTCGGATCAATGATGTGATGATAATAGACGCCGTCTTTTTCAAAATAACGCTCGTACCCGCCGGAGGTGATAACCGCCTGGCTGTTTGTCTCCAAAACACCGATGTAGTCAAGGCCTGCAAGTGACGCACTCCCGGATGCCGCCTGTGAGAGCCACGGCAGGGTGTTCTCCTCTGTCCGCTCCGGCGCCTGGATCGCGACACGCCAGTCGGATCCGTCCGGTTTCGGACCGTATACCTGCACGTTTCCGCCGAGATTGATCATTCCCTGCACATCGTGCTTCATAAAAATATCTGTCAGGCGGCTGGAAGCATAGCCTTTTGTAATGCCGCCGAGATCAATTTTCATACCGTCTTTTTGATAGGCGACTGTTTTATTTTCAGCATCCAGTTCTAATTGCTCCGAACCGACAAGCGGAAGAAGTTCCGCCAGTTCTTCGTCTGAAGGAATCCGGTAATTTTCATCTGTGAAGCCCCACGCCTGCTTGACCGGATAAACTGTGATCTCAAATGCACCGTCTGTCTCCTGATTCAGGGCAATCGACCGCTCAATCAGGTACGCTGTGTCATCCGAAAGCTGTCCGCCGCCATTCTGATTGAGCTTCGCCACCTCGCTGTCTTCCGACTCTGCTGCCAGCAGCTGGTCCAGCCGGAGAATTTCCTCCTCCGCCTCGTCAAGCGCCGCTTCTGCATCTTCTCCGTAGGCGCTGAATGTCATGTAAGTGTCCATAGCAAAGACTTCGCGGGTGAGGAGTTCGTAATTCTCTGCATCTGAATTTGTTTCTACCGTATCTTCTGTATTTTCATCTGCCGAGGCTGTACCGGATGAAGCAGCACTGCTGCCTGTATTTATTTCTGCTGCACCACTGTCTGCATTAGCTTCTGCCGCACTGCTGCCTGCCGCCGGTTCTGCCGCATTTCCACATCCGGTAAAAATTACCGAGGCAGCTACCATCCCAACAATCATCCCTTTTTTAATAACCTGAATCATTGTACGCCAAACCCTTTGTTTATATTAACTAACTAAATATCTGCCTCATTCTACCAGAGAACATTTGACAAAACAAGCATCAGTTTTGAAAAAAAGAAACCCCCAAAGCATGTTGGAGGATTCTCAGGTATTATTCCATATTGTCTTTATATCATATTTTGCAATATTTTCATCTGCAGTTTCGGATCGTCTGTAACATACCAGTAAAACGTATGTGTATCAAGTAAATACATCACATATACTCCCTGAAATCATCCAGTGGTGCATCGAAATCATCTGCCATCCATCCTTGACCACGATACTTTCCTGCAAGTCCTCTTCTTTTCACAGATGTTGATTTGCCCGATATATTATTTTCAATCTTAATAAATCTCATGAATCTGACTACTTCCATAATCGCATCATCAGACATTCCTTCTGCCTCTTTTACCAAAAGATCGATAGGCATTATCTTCACCTCCTCACAGTTTCCATAATTATATCATACTCTACAAACTTCTTCTACCTGTACTTTTGCTTGTCAGCTATTTCTTATTATTCCATCCGCTTCAGTTCCGGCAGAATCGTCAGCAGCATGGTCACGAAACATGCCGTTCCTCCGATCACGTTGGACACCGGCTCGGCCAGAAAGACACCGTCTGTTCCCATGTGAAATACATATGGAAGCATGTAGGTGAGCGGCACAACAATGACGACCTTCCGGAACAAAGAGAAGAAAATCGCCCGTTTTTTCTTGTTGAGCGCCTTGAATGTCGTCTGCCCGCAGTACTGGAATGTCATGAACGGAAAGGCAAAGAAATACAGGCGCACGCCGCGCGCCGTGTCTTCCAGAATGGTGTGATCCGAAGTGAAGATCCGGATAAATGCGTGCGTCTGCCAGCTGATGATGCCCCAGGCCAGAAGTGTGTAAATCACGCCCATGGCGGCCATGACCTTCATGGCTTTTTTGACATTCTGCGGACGCCGCGCACCGTAATTGTAACTGATCGTCGGTGTCGCACCCTCTGCAAAGGCCAGAACCGGAAGTTCTACCATCTGCCGGATCGACGAAACAATTGCCATCACTGAGACATAAACATCCCCGCCTGTCGCTGCGAGTACATTATTGCAGCTGATCTGCACCAGACTGTTGGTAAACATCATGACAAAGGACGAGAGTCCGAGGCTCACGATATTCCAGGCGCGCTTCCAGTTATGGAAGAAGGCATGCAGCGAGAATAAATGTACCCGGATCGCGATTCGCTTTCCGAACAGAAACCACAGAACAAATGCGGCCGAGAGGCCCTGCGCGATGACAGTCGCAATCGCCGCACCGCGGATGCCAAGTCCCAGCGTAAAGATAAACAGCGGATCCAGAATCAGGTTGCCGACCGCACCGATCACAACCGTCATCATACCGATTCCCGGAAATCCCTGGGCTGTAATAAACGGGTTCATCCCGGATGCCAGCATGGTAAATGCTGTTCCGGTCAGATAAATACGAAGATAGGGAAGGCTGTAGGTCAGAGCGGCATCTGATGCGCCGAGCAGCCGGAGGATCGGCTCACCGAAAATCCAGCCGATGATCATCAAAATACCGGCTGTAAATAACAGGAGTGAAAAAGAAGTATCCATTAACCTTCCGGCCTCTTCATCCTCACCCATGCCGCGCCGGATTGCAAAGAGCGGCATGCCGCCGGATCCGTACAGATTGGTGAATGCCGTAATCATCGTAATAACCGGAAAACACAATCCGACACCGCCCAGTGCCGCCGTCCCGACACCCGGAATCCGCGCGATAAAGATGCGGTCCACAATGTTGTAGAGCAGCTGAAATAACTGCGCCACCAGCATCGGCAGCGCAGTCCACAATATATTTTTCGTTATTTGATTACTGTTATAATCTACCTGTTTCATTGCCTTCACTCCCGCGGGCTGCCTGTTTATTCCGGCAGCATCCGCCATGGGCGTCGGAAAGCATTCAGCGACTATGCTTCGGCGTCATCTTTACTTTCATCTTCACATTTCAGCTTGTCCGGATCGGTCTCATAGACAAGTGTTCCGGCAAGCAGTGCATCCAGCGCCTTGTCGGCATTACCCTCGACGCCGCCGTACAGTTCGATTCCCGCATTTGCGACTGCCTTCTGGCCGGCTTTGCAGATGCCGCCGCAGATCAGTTTGCTGACACCGGCACCCCGCAGAAAGTTTGCCTTCTCCTCGTGTTCTTCATCCATGTTTGCCACACGGATCTCGCGGCCCCACTGGATTTTTCCGGCATCATCGACCTGATACACCTTAAATGCATTCGCATGACCGAATTTCTTTGCGATATCACCGTTATCATATGCTGCTGCAATTCTCATAATTTTCCTTCCACCTTCTTCAAGATTTCATCCCGCATCTCATCCGTCAGACTTGTGTGAATCCACTCAACACCTACACCGTCATGCTCTCTTCTCGGGATCAGATGAATGTGAAAATGGAAAACGGTCTGTCCGGCACAAAGTCCGTTGTTCTGGACAATGTTGTATCCGTCGCACGGAAGTACTTCCTTCAGGACTGTTACAACTTTCTTTGCAACAATCATTGCTTTTCCGGCCAGATCTTCCGGAATGGTCATCAGATTCTCATAATGCTGTTTGGGAATTACCAGCGCATGTCCGTAAGAAGCCGGATTCAGATCCAGGATCACCCGGAAATCCGCATCCTCATAAAGTGTTGCGGACGGAATCTCACCGACAGCGATTTTACAGAAAATACAGTCACTCATCTTTTATTCTCCTTCCATCTCTTTCATTACATCAGCATCTGGATCTCTCTGCCCGGAATTCACTTACCGGAATTCTCCTGCCAAAACGATCTTGTTAAAACACCCCGCCGTCATCTCACAGATCTGCTATTCACCGCGCCCGTTTCTGAAACGAATCAGCGGCACAAACAGCAGTGTAATAATAACACCTGCGAGAAATCCTCCAAGGTGGGCGTATCCATCCACGCCTTCCTGCCGGAATCCGACCCACAGGGAAAATGCCGCCATGAGCAGCATCCGCCGCAGCGTCAGGTCTTCCAGCCTGCCGCGGTGTACAATTACAAGAATCAGCAGTCCGCCCACAACCGCAAAAATCGCGCCTGAAGCGCCTGCCGAGACAGCTGCTTCTCCGGCTGCCAGTTCATGGCGGAGTGAAAACCATCCGGCGTAGATGCCGCCGGCCACATACAGCAGCAGATACAGCAGCTTGCCGAGGTACCGCTCCATGTAATCGCCGATAAAAAACAGGAGGAGCATATTGCTGAACAGATGCTCAAACCCAAAATGCAGAAACATGGAAGTAAAGAGCCGGTAGTACTCACCCTGCCGGATCAGCGGCGCGTATGCAGCGCCCCACCGGATCATGTTGTCAGGATCATTGCTGCCGCCGTTTGCCTCCACGACAAAGAACATGATGATGTTCACCGCAATCAGTATGAAATTCAGATAGCTTTTATCTTTCCGCTTCAGGATCCGGTCTACAATATCATCATTCGGATCCGGCTGCCAGTTCTGCGTCTCAGACATTTCTTCCCTGTTTCTTTCCCTTTCAATCGCGATCTTTGATCGCGCGCGAGCTGCGCAGCGCACATGTATCTGTCTGCTTCCGTGCACTGCCTCCCTGATGATACCACGGATTACAGGCACCTTGCAAGATTCCGGATGACCGCCGGCTTCTGTCTCCTGCTTCACGCTGCCGCCAGCTGCTTTATGTACAGCCAATTTCTCTCTATGCTGCTGTTTTCTCTTTTTCCTTCGCCGCGCATCTGCTGCAGATATGAATCCCTGAAACCTCTGACTCCTTCACCAGATGAACATGCCTGGTGAGTCCGCTGCATCCCGCCGCGTTGTGATAACTATCTCCCTGCGGCGAAATATACACAACTCCATTAACCCCGCCGCTGCCGATACATTTTTCACAGGCATGGTAATGTTTTCCGGACAGATTCTTTCTGCGGGCTGCATCTGCCGCAGACACTGCCTCCCAGGAGAGATCAAGATGTGTACAGTCCGATGAAGTATGATAAACACTCTCATAATCCGTGACATATACAAGCCTGTCTTCATCCTCTGCCCCGTCTGTTTCATCTCCCCCCGAATAACCGATCCACGCCCGCACACGTCCGCGGCATCTGAGCCTGATTGTCGCCGCATCAAATGCAAATCCCGGAACCCGGAATCGTACCGAACCAGGTATATCGATAATTCCATCCTCCAGCGTTCTACCGCCGGCAGAACCCGTTCCGGCAGCGCTTCCTGATGGGGCAGTGTGAATTCCAAAGGCTGACATGCCGCTTCCTGCCGCTGCCGCTGTTTTCTCTGCCGTTTGCTGCAGTTCAATTGTCTTTTTTGCATATACGCCATACACATCAAGCGCACAGATCAGCATCACCATACACAAAAAGAAAAACGGCAGCGAAAATGCCGCCTCAACTGTCATACTTGCGCGCCGTAAATCCATTTTTCTCATGCTTTTGATTTCTCCCTTTATTGTAACCGGACGCCTGCACGAACCTGTACAGGCGTCCGCCGATCGTTTTCGATGCGCTGTCCTTATTCACCTCCGGTTTTCTTTTTCTCTTGGTTCTTTGTTCTTCTTATTCGTTTCGGAATTCTTTTCCTTCATCCGTCTGATCAGCCGGACAATTTCCTCTCTATGTTACACACCAGTATTGAAATGTCAGATCCGCAAAACGGATGCTGTCTCCGCTCTGTAGTTCATAAGCCCTTCCCGCCTCCAGCATTTTTCCATTCAGAAATGTCCCGTTTCTTGACCGCAGATCTGTGACCGTGTAGCCCTGCTCCTGACGGATCAAACGCGCATGCATCCTGCTGACAGCAGACGAAGCAGCCACAATATCACAGACTTCTGTATTTTTCCCGATTAGGTGTTCTTTCTCTGTCAGCGGAATCCGGCTGTTCCTGCTTCCGCCGGTCCGGGATCCTGATAAAACTGCTGCATTGCCGTTTGTGTTTTCTCTGCCGGCATCACCCGACTTGCTGTTATCATCCGATTGCTCCAGCCAGGCGTTCATTTGTGTACCTATTGCAGCATTTTCTCCGAGCCAGACGGTCTCTTCATAACCAGAGCCGGATATTCCGCTGTAAGACGGAGCCGGATAAGCGGACGCCTGCACACCATATATGCTGGCAGATCTGCCGGTTATTTTGCCGGGTACTACCGGCGGGACAGGCTCAGATACCGCAGTTGCTGTCTCTGTTTCCATCTGCTCCAGTTCTTCTGCGCGTTCCTCATACGTCTGCCAGCCGGCATCTACTTCCTGATACCAGTCCGGTTCATCCGTGTTTCCATCTTTCCGTCTTTGCCGTATTCTGCTTCTGAACATGGCCAGCGCGCCCCGTTTCCGCCATAGCAAAATTGCTGCGGCTTCGATCAGGACTCCTGCGCCCAGTCCTGACTGCACCCATCCGTTCAGAGCCAGTACCGCAGCTGTTCCGAGGGCACAGGCTGTCATCAGCAAAAACCACAGCAGACGTCTGCGGGACTGTTCTTTTCGTGCTGCTTCTGCCTCTTCCTCATCAGAAAAGAAATCATCCAGAATCCGCGCCCGCAGTTCCTCAGCGGTCAGCTCGCTCTGCGCAGGCGCTGCAGGAGCAGGCATCAGCTGCTCTGCTTCTCCGGTGCTGTTCCCTGGATCTGTTTTTCCCGTGCTGCCGCTTTTGGCAGCATCCATTTCTGAATACAGCAGTTCCTTCAGTTTTGTCTCCGTCATCTCACCTGCTGCACAGATCTGGTAGAAGGAAAATCCCAGCATCACGCCTTTTCTGTCTCTCTCATCCAGATGCGGCAGTAAAAACTCACTCAGTCCCTTCATTCCTTCAGACACGGGAACTGTATTTTCCGGAAAATAACAAAAGCGGAACGCCTGCTGCATTGCATCTGTAAAGATAAATTCCGGCCGGAGCAGCATACCATCCTGCGGCAGAAGAAACCGTTCCAGTTCCTCCAGCGCATCAGCCACTGCACAAAACAGATTCCTCAGCACGGCTGATCCGACCGGTTTTAATGCTGCCATTTCCTCCAGACTCTGCATAGAAGTGATCCGGTACGCATAACGGATTTCCTCATCAACCAGCTCTGTATGACAGTCCATGAACCCCCGCAGATCGTTTTCCTGAATCATATGAATCTGATAAGAATCACTGGGAAGCTGCTGTGAACCATGTAACACCATATAATGATCTCTCAGATCCCGTTGATATTCAATCTGCATGATAGCCGCCTCCACTCCATAAAGTTCTTACAAATGTTTCAGGCCGCACTTGATCTGCTTTCAGCTGCACCCGGAACGGTGTCAGATACCGGCTGAACATGACATATGTCTGACCGGCATATTGTACCGATGTACTCTTTTTCCCCACTGAAATATCCAGTGACGGATCACTTCCCGGCATAACCTGATCCGTAATCCGCTGCTGTGCAAGCTTCCGGGCAGAATCCTCAGCCTCATGACTGCCTTCCGCCACCGGCATATTACCGCGCACCGCCGCCTCACAGGCTGCGCAGATATACCACGTCCGGTTATGAACATAAAAAGTTAAAACAATCAGCAGTGCCAGCAGCACAACTGCCATCGGGACAATTACAGCACTCTCTACCGTCATGGATGCACGTTTCAGGTATTCTCCGGATATCAGTCTTTTTCGTTGTTTTTCCATCATATTCCTCATCCAGTTTCCGCCTTTGCGGAGAAATAGCTGGCCGCCGTCTGATTTAAGTCCCGCCACTGAGACTTTTTTGCTGCTCGCTGCTCATAGAGGCAGCTATCATCTTCCACTGAGATATAAAACGGCTGCCGCCAGGAAAAACGGAACCATCGGGATGCTTCGGACCCGGCTGCGGCTGATCAGCAAAACACCGGATACAGCCGCCGACAAAAACACCCCGCCGGCCGCGATATACAAAATCTGCGGAAACCCGCCCCAGATCCCGGCTGCCAGAAGGACAATTCCATCACCGAACCCGACCTCGCCTGCTGTGGCAAGCGCCATCAGCATCAGCAGCATTCCCGGCAGCACTGCCATCAAAAACCCGCCGGCATTCAACTGCCCGGACTGAATCATCCAAACAGTTCCGGCTGCCGCAGCCGCCAGCGTCGGGATGAGAAATATTTCCCTTTTTCTAATGTCCTGTAACGCATTGCATCCGAGAATCACCAGTCCGGTCCAGTCAGCTGTTTTCATATAGATACTCCTAATTCATGCCATATCCATACTGCTCATACGTTTTGAGTTCTCTTCCTTCTGCTGTCACTGCAAGTTCCATGGACATTGCATCAATGCAATTGTCGATTCGAAAACTGCTTTTCCCTTCTGTATGTCGCATAGTATCCTCAACGAGGTCCATCAGGCCTTTTGTCAGATCTGTGTCACTCTTTATCATGAGCAGCAGCCGCAGATAGCCTTCATAGTCAAGACCATCGCTGTCTTCCTCTCCGCCTGATTCGGAACTGTTCAGAAATACCGGCAGCTGACTGATCGAAAGCTGCCAGTTCTCTTCCGTCTTGACCAGAGATACTTTTTCTCCGTTCAGAAGTCTCCGCAGATCTAATACCCCTTCTGCATATGCCCACGCAGCCCGGATTCCGACCGCAATCAGCGGTGCAAGATATGGTACGCCAAGCAGCCCTGCCACTGTTGTAGCAGCTGCAAGCGATTCCGACCGCTTCCCGGGGTTTGCCGTAAGAAATGCAAGATTGGATGCCTCACGCATCAGCATCAGGCGATTCAGTGTTCCTTTCAGATTCTCTGCATCCGATCCTTTCCCGCAGAGCAGATATTCAAGCTGATACTGCAGACCGCTCTGATCTGTCTCATCTGCAGATGTAAAGCAATGAAACATCTCCACTGCATATTCCATCAGAAGTGCATGATCTGCCAGTCCTTTCTTACTCACCGCGATCCCGCCGATTCCCCGCTGAAGCGAACGTCCGGACGGCAAATCGGACAGATTAACCGTCCCGGCGGATACTGTCCTGCCTGCAGGAATGACCAGATTCATAATCCCCATGCGCCTTGCGGCTGCGACACTGTCCCGCGGATCTGAATAGTCCGGACCCAGATCAATGGCATCCGCAGCCGCCTGCTCTGACTCTGTCACAGTATCATCACTCAGGTTTTCCTGCATTTCGCTGCGCTGTGTCTCTGCAAGATTCTGTGTCTCCTGAGACAGGCGCAGTGCATTCCTGGCGGCATTTCCCACCAGCCGTCCTTTCATCGCAGTGCACACCTGCCGCCTGAATGCCTCGCCGCCGCCGTCGGTTGCCAGAACATACCCTGTAATGGATGCAGCCGGCACGGTCATTGCCACCGGCACATTCCCGCCGGTATCCCTGCCCGGATTTACGATATAAGAGGCGTACTGTTCCGTCCTGTCCGTCAATTTATGCAGCCGCAGAGACGATGTCCCGCGTCCGCCATCCAGAAACATCAGCCCATACCGTTCAAACAGTTCACTATCATATTCTCCAAACAGCGAAAACATTCCCTCTTCCAGTGAACAGGCAAGCATTGCTCTGCCTGCCGCAATCCGGGCTGAATAAAATGAAACTGCGATCAGAGAGAGAAGTACACTCAGAATCAGGCACAGGTAAAGTGTGATACTTGCTTTTTTCATCTGTGCTGTCTCCTCCCGTTCCTGTCATTTGCCCGATATCTTCCCATTCAGACAGAATTTGCCTGCTTCGAAATCTTAGATAAAATATTCTTCACAAGGGTGGTCAGCTGTTCCTTGAAAATCAGGACCAGACCGATCAGGACCACGATAATCAGAATAATCTCCACAACACCAACCGCTTCTTCATCCTCCAGAAAAATCTCAAGTTCATGCATCTGCTTCACCTCCTTCCCCGTTTTGTCTTTATCACACCATCAGATGCGCAGGCACCTGTGCCTTTCGTAATCCATCCGGCAGCAGACAAACCTGCGCCGGCTCAGCACTTATAATGTTTTGATTATCAGATACTCAGAAATGCCGGTATCAGGATCAGCGCCATTACAACCATCAGCATCATGGCCATGGGAAGCAGCAGCTTTACAGTTGTTTTCTCCCCTTCCGCACGCGCTCTCCGCTTCCGGGTCTCAAATGACTCCTGTACTTCGCGCTCCAGCTGCGGCATAATTCCTGCACCGCCCTTCTTCAGATTCTGTGAGAGCAGGAGTGCGAGCGCTCTGTAACAGGGTATCGCACAGGCCTTTCCGAAATTGTCATACGCCTCCAGTTCTGTCACACCGCTCTTCATCTGGTGGACAGCCCGCCGCACAGCTTCATAGGCTGCCCGCTCGGGAAAACCGCTCTGCCTGCGTGCCTGATATTCGCCTGTAATTCGCTCGAATATTGTCCGCATCCCGAGTCCCGTACTCAGATAAAGCTGGATTTTGCTGAGCAGTTCCGGATAATCCTGCAACAGCTCTTCCTGGTGCGCAGCACGGATCTTTTCTTCCTTCTCCCTGCCTGCCAGAAAGCCGAGAAGCCCGCCGAGGAGCGCCAGCACAGACAGAATATTTCCGTCGGAGGATTCCGGCTCTGACCATTTCAGTTTTCGCCCGGCTGCCTCTGCCGGAAGCCGATAGACGGTCTCTTCCTCGTCTGCATCCCGATTCAGCTCGTTGCTCTCGTAGAGAATTTCCGCCTGGACCTGTGTCTCCTCCTTCGACGGAAGCACCTTGATCCTGCGCTGCCAGTTCTCTGTTTCGTCCTGCAGGGACAGTTCCGCTGAAATGTTCACATCCGTACCGCCTGCAGGTACACCCGGGCAAATCTCTCCGTCAAAACCGATTACCTCCGGCTGATCCGAATACCATTCCACATGAACTGGTGCATCCCCGACCTCAGCAGGCAGATTCAAATTGTATGCGATATGATCACAGGTCTCATTTCTTCCCAGAACCAGTGTCTCCAGTTCCTCTGCCGCCGCCTGCAGATATTCCCGCACTTTTTCATCCGGGATCCTTCGTTCCGGCGCCTCTACCGCAATGGTGTACTGCTCCCCCGCATCCGTCTCAACATCCAGCGAAATACTGCCGGCCGCTTCGAGTGATTCCATCGGGAGTTCCGTGAGCCCGCTGTTTCTGTGTTCTGCCAGATTCTTTACGGAAACGGCTCCCCCGGCAAGATCCAGTGCGAGCAGAATCAGCAGCATTCTGCGCTCCAGATGCTCCCGCCGGTACAAAAAGATCAAAACAGCAGCTGTGATTAACGTCAGTAAAATCATTTTTCTAAACCTCAATCTGTACCATTTTTGTCCCCAGATAAAATGCCGCCAGATACACTGCCAGCGCCGCCGTCATGATCAGTACGCCCGTCAGATTCCCATAAAGACAGTCCATAAAACTGCCAAATGACAGACGCAGATACAGGATAATACCCGCCGGCATCAGGGACATCAGTCTCTGTTCGTACCGCTTGGCTGCGATAATGGTCTCGATCTCCTGCCGGGTATCGATCCGGTCCCCGATCGTACGCCTGCAGGTTTTCAATACCCGGTCCATACTCCCGCCGGTGCGCTTCACAATCATCAGCACCTCCCCAAAGCTGCGAATGTCCTCCGAGCAGCTTCTGATCCCGAAATCATAAAACAGACGTTCCACCGGGATCTGTATCGAAATCTCTCTGCAGATCTGTTTCAGTTCCTGCACGAGCGGATCCGCCGCACCAAACAGTTTTGCCAGATCTGTTTCTGCTGCGCGCACACTGTTTTCCAGAGAATAACCGGCAGCCAGATTGGAATACAGTGATGACAGGAATTCTCTGAAATGCACTTCCAGTGTCCTGATCCGCTCTTTACAGAGATTCTGCCTGCGCATGCGGATCACAACCAGCATCACGGGAATCATTACCGGCAGCGCATACCAGCTGCTGTAACAGATCCAGACCACTGCCAGACCTGCCGCAGCCCCGGCTGCCAATGTAACGATCCATTCTTTTAGATTGAACTGGTATGTACTGTAATCTGTTTTTAAAGCATTTACGGAAGTTATTATTTGTTTTCTGCTTTCATCCCGGTTATGCTTCTTCCTCCCCATATGCTTTCTCCCACTTTTCTCTGTTCTGCAGCTCGCCACGTTTTTCCAGAATTCCGGCTGCCGTGCGCTTATACAGCGTGTGAATCTGCACTTCATCTCCTGACATTCCGGTCACCTCAGCAATCTCATCGACCTGACGCTTCCCGTTCCTGTCTCTGGTCAAGTGCACCATGATCTCAATTCCCGATGCGATCTGTCTGCGAATTACAGGAATCGGCAGTTCGATACCAGAGAGTACCATCATTTCCAGACGCCCGATCATGTCCCTGACGCTGTTCGCATGCGCAGTTCCGAGGCTTCCGTCATGCCCTGTATTCAGGCAGGTAAGCCAGTCCCCCGCTTCCGCGCCGCGGGTCTCTCCGATGATCAGCCTCGTCGGCCGCATGCGCAGCGCCGTCTTGATCAGATCCCGCATGGTTATTTCATTGGTTCCTTCAATATTGGCATTGCGCACCTCCAGCCGGACCAGATTCTCAATTCCGCGTATCTGCAATTCTGCGTTGTCTTCGATCGTGATCACGCGCTCGTCCTTTGGAATGGCATTGGAAAGTGCGTTCAGAAACGTTGTCTTCCCGGTAGATGTTCCCCCGCCGACCAGGATCGAGTAGGCGGCACCGACCAGTCTGCCGAGAAACTGCGCTGCCTCCTGCGTCAGGCTTCCCCATCTCACCAGCATGTCCATGGTTACGGGCTCATCAGAAAAGCGGCGGATTGTCAGAATCGGCCCGCCAAGCGAAACCGGCGGCAGTACTACATTTACACGTGACCCGTTCTGCAGTCTGGCATCAACAATAGGATTCTGTTCATTGACAACCCGGTTGCACTGTCCTGCGATCTGCTGAATGACATCCTGCAGCCGCTCCTCTGATGAAAAGCATTTGTCCCAACGGCGGATCTTCCCTGCGCGCTCAACAAAAATTTCCCGGTATCCGTTTACCATGATTTCTGTCACAGACGGATCGTCCACCAGTTCCTGCAGGACATCCAGACGGCGCACGGCATTGAACAGGGTCATGCGAAGCCGCTCCCGCGTCATGAGCGGCATACGTACCGTTCCCGTCTCCGCAAGCAGCATTTCGTCGATTAATTCCAGTATTTCATCGTCATTCAATGCCTCCATCTGCTGAAGCCGCTCCATCAGTTCCCCGTGCATGCGGCGCTCGAGTTCTTCTGTATATTTCATCTATTTCCCAGCTTCACCGGTTTTCAATCGCAATCTCCGACCACGCACGGACTGCGCAGCACACTTGTGCGTATTCCCTGGCACAGCTCTGCGATGTCACCGCTCCGGGAAGCTGCCCCCTTTCCTGTTCTCTTCTGTTTTCTCAGGCACCTGCTGCACAGACAGCCGCTGCATATTTGCCGAGTTCCGTCCAGGGCAGTTTTTCAATCGCTCTTCTTCCTGTTTCTCTGCAGGCGATCTGCGGCGGGGAAAGTGTCTGCATCTTCTCCCTGATCATCCCGTTATCACTCCCATCCAGAAGCGTCTCGAATTCTTTTCTCCGCGCCTCTGAAAATGCATCCTGGCCCACCGGAAAATAGATGCGGCTGCAGTATGCAAGCAGCAGCATGACGTCCGGGATCGTATTCCCGATGTCCAGAACCAGTGCGTCATAACTGCTTGCACTTCCGACCGCTTCAAAGAAACGGATCCACTCCTCTCCCGTGATCTCCATAAAGTCACTGGGCGTCTGAATGGGCGGCAGATAATCCACATTTCCGATGGAGTAAATCATACTGTTGAGCTTATGCGGAAATCCTTTTCCCGACTGCCGGAAGAGATAGATCAGGTCGCTCAGGTTTCTTTCATATTTATCTCCGGTAAACTGTTCAAATCCTGAAAATGATTCAAGATTCAGGTACAGCACACGTCTGGATTTTGCCAGTTCCATGGCCAGTGCAAGCGCCAGCAGCGTTTTCTGCGGACAGGGGACAGGACTGTACACGCCGCAGACCTGCAGATTCCGCCGGCGAACCGACAGCGGCTGCCCGGCTTTCGCATCCTGGCCGTAGCTCTCCATGATTTCCCGCACAACGATATCGGATGACTGATATTTGTAAATATTCAGACAATCCGGATATCCAGGTGTTCTACCTGTCTCCGTCAGAATAATCAGTTTTCCGACCGGCAGGCATGCCACCTCATCCCGCATACTCCGCTCGGAAATCAGAAGAATCTCGATTCTGTTCTCCTTTGTAAAATCCAGAAGCTTCTCCACGGTTGTAAAAACACGGATTTCAAACATGATGTTCTTCCTGTGACTCAAAAACTCCATAAACCGGAATGCATATTCCGTCTCCGTATCACAAATTGCAAAAATACCATTTCCCCGCTGCATTTTCCTGTTTCTCCTCTCTTATTTTGCTTTAAACCTGCCGCTGCCTGAAGCGGCGGAAGAATTCCTGTCTGCGGCATCCGGCACATAATCCGGACCGTCATGTTCGAAAGGGTCTGGTCCCCCCTCCGGAATCCACGTATTTCATATTCCCAGTGACAGGACTGCCATCAGTACCGGCACACTCAGATGAAGATTGGCTCCGCTGATCCAGCTCCCTGTCTCTCTGTATGCTTCCCGCCCGCCTGTTCGCAAATATCTTCCGACATAATCGCCCAGATACTGAAGCCGCTCTGATCCGCTTCTGTATGCCGCGATAATTCCGACAGAAATGACTGCACCAAACAGCGCTGTCCGCCAGACACAGGCAAAGCTGTTCCGCGCGCCGGTGAGAATCCCGAGTACCATCAGCAATTTAATATCAGCGCCGCCGATCATCCGGAAATAGTAAAGCCATCCGAGCAGCAGACCCGGAATAATCCCTCCGAACACAGCATCCCTGATCGCCAGAAGCACAATTTTCCAGCCAGCCGGGATTTGTATCCCTGCTGATTTTCGTAAGATCTCTGCTATCACCGGATCATCCGGCAGCCACATCCGGGTGAGCCGCACAGTTCTTGCAGTCATTATGATTCTGAAACAAATGACCGCCGCCAGGCACACCAGCAGATATCTGTTTGTGATTTTTCTATATTTCAGATCCTGTATCATTGCTCCGGCAGCAATCAGCGTTCCAAGCATCACCATTCCAAATGTCATATCCATTCCCTTCTCCTTATAAATTCCCCCTGTGCATATTGTTCATACTCTTCGATACATGAATTACTTCCATCGCGACATTTATTTTATGTTCACTGATTATGTCGATATATTAACACCGTATTATGTCGCTGTCAACAGATTTTTATGTAACTTTGTTTCGCGGTGCACGCTCTTTTACGATGAAAAACTAATGCTGAACCGCCAGCTGAAAGCCGATCCAGACGACGTAAATCATCAGAAGACATCCTGACTGTTTCGCAAGGTTGCTTCGCTGACGCCGAAGGCATATAATAGGACTTAGTAATTTCTAACCACGTAAATGCATCTGGAAGTGTTTTCGCAAAAATTAGCAAGGAGGGTTTTTACATGTCTTCAATTTTTATTTCTCCGTCACGCTATATACAGGGCGCAGGCGAGATGAACAATCTGGGAAATTATGCTGAAAAGCTTGGCAAAAAAGCACTCTGCCTGATCTCGAAGGGTGGTTACAGCCGGCAGGGCGCACAGATTGAAGATAGCTTCCGCGAAACATCTGCGGAAGTGACATTTGAAATGTTTAACGGGGAATGCTCCAAAAACGAAATCAACCGCATCGGTGCGATTGTTCAGGAAAAAGGATGTGATGTAATCATCGGTGTCGGCGGCGGCAAGATTTTTGACACGGCAAAGGCGGTCGCTTATTATGCAGGCGCACCTGTTATCGTATGTCCGACAATTGCCTCGACTGACGCACCGTGTTCCGCGCTCTCTGTTATTTATACCGATGACGGTGTCTTTGAAGAATACTTCTTTATGCCGGCCAACCCGAATCTGGTTCTGATGGATACAGAGATCATTGCGAAGAGTCCGGTCCGTCTGACGGTTTCCGGCATGGGCGACGCCATGGCCACTTATTTCGAGGCGCGGGCCTGCGCTGCATCCGGCGCGACATCCTGTGCCGGCGGGAAAACAGGTCTTGCTGCACAGGGAATTGCAAAACTCTGCTATGACACGCTGATTGCCGAAGGCGTCAAGGCAAAGCTCGCAGTAGAAGCAGGCGCATGCACACCGTCTGTTGAAAAAATCATCGAGGCGAATACACTGCTCTCCGGCATCGGATTTGAGTCCGGCGGTCTGGCAGGTGCACATGCAATTCACGATGGTCTGACAGTGCTTCCGGAGTGCCACCACATGCAGCACGGTGAAAAAGTTAATTTCGGCACGCTGACACAACTGGTATTGGAAAATGTTTCAGAAGAAGAGATTTCCGACATTCTCGACTGGATGACGGCTGTCGGTCTGCCGGTCACCTTCGAAGAACTCGGCATCACTGATACCTCCAGAGAACATCTGATGCCGGCTGCAGAAGCTGCATGTGCGGAAAACGACACGATGCACAATATGCCGTTTGAAGTGACGCCGGAAAGTGTCTACAACGCAATGCTCGCTGCAGATGCATACGGCCGCGCGGCGCTGGAGTAAACCATACTTCCTGCATTTCGGGCACAAACGTCTGTGCCATCGGCCGTCCCCGGATATTCAACTCAGATGGGACTCCCCATCTGAGTTGATACACAAAAAGGAGTTGTCGCATTAGGCAATTGAATGCATAATGCGGCAACTCCTTTCGTTCATTTTATTCGTTCTGATAACAACCGTTCTTTTTAACAGGTTTTCAGCCGTTCTTTTCAGCAATTTTTTTCAGCAGTCTCAGGAAAAACCGTGAGATCGATCCTGCGATCAGTGCCGTGATCACGGTACCTTCCCGCACGCCCCGGATCTGCCCGAAATACAAATACGATATTAGAATCGCAAGACCGCAGAGTGTCACGTCAAATATCGTTTTCACCGTGCCAAAATCATGTCCATATGTCTCACTGATGACTTTTATGACTGCCTCAGCAGGCAGGACAATAACATCTGCTGTAACCTCCATCGCGACGCCGGCACCGAACACAATGCATCCCAGAAGCAAAAATGCAATCTGCTGCCAGTAAGCATGAAACTGAACAAACTTCAATGCCCGCAGGACACCGTCAATCGAAGAGCTGAAGAGGAATGCCGCCGGGATCTGCAGGATCAGCCGAATCCGGCTGCCGGCCGTTCTCAATTGGCCGTGCCGGTACAAAATCACTGCCTGCGCAATCACCATACAGATGTTCACTGAAAATGCAAATGTTCCGAGACTCGGCGGAAATATAAACGACAGCACATACGCAAAACTCGTTGTTGCGCTCGTCCCGAGGCCTGCTTTCGTAATCATGCCGACGCCGCTGCCGACGAGAAATACACCGACTGCAAAAAGGAGAATACGCCTGAAATTCACTTTGTTTTTGTCATTCATGTCCGTCTTCATTTCAAGTATAACGTGATCCCTTTCGTTCTCATTCTTTCCTGTTCGTCCATCAGAACAGAAGCTGCGCGAGATGTTTTCCATCCGCTCCGCCGAGCAGCAGGCCTTCCAGACAGTAGTGGCAGTAACATATGACCGGAACCGTTCCGAACTTCTCACAATACTCCGTCATGATCTGCTTCTGCTCCTCTTCTGTGTGCGGAACAAACTTCCCGGCCGCGCCCTCTACATAGTGCTTCGGCGCGAGTTTCGGATTGCGCGGCGGCTGCGGACGATACAGGGAATTGCCGCAGAACTCCGTGTCACCGTGGTTTGCATCCGTCTCACGAATTGTAAAATGCATCTTTTTCAGCAGGCTCCGGACAGCTGTCTGTTCGTCTGCACGGTCTCTGGAGCGCCAGCAGTCCTGCACAAAAACTTCCTGCCCCTGATAGTCCGGAAACGGAAAAGAATCATCCCTGTCAATCAGCTCCCAGAGCGAAAACACAGAAACCCCCGGATGCATCTCGTCGATGATGTTGTTGCAGTTATGACAGAGGGAATAAACCTGATCACCCGGCCGGAACATTCCGGAATCCGGAAGCATGCGCCATTTTTCACGCGCATCCTCCGACGGCATTCTGTCCTCAAATTCCTGAATCTTGTACTTCGGAACACAGCACCGCACAATCTTCATCGCACCTTCTGAATTACCGCCAGTCTCTGCTGCGTCACCAAACCGCGTTCTGATATAATCCTGGATCCGGAAACTCAATTCAGGGTATTTCGAAGTAAACACACAGCTCGCAATATAGTAATTCATTTTGAATCCTCCCGTTCTCTGCTTTATAATAATCTTATGATCAGCAAAAGTAAAGACAACCATACCATACAGCTTACCGGACGCGCTCTGAAATGGATCGCGTGTATTTGCATGCTCGCAGATCACACCGCAAAGTGCTTTTCATTGAAAGGCGCTTCCTTTTTCCTGCTCAGCGACTTAACCGGCCGGATTACCTTTCCGATCTTCTGTATGCTGCTGACGGAAGGATTCTTCCATACCCGCAGCCGCTCGCGCTACATCCTTCGCGTGCTGCTTCTGGCACTTCTTTCCGAAATCCCATTTGATCTCGCAATTTTTCATAATATTTGCGACTGGTCCGCGCAGAACACCTGTTTCACACTTGCTCTCGGACTTTTGATGTTCTCTGTTCTGGAATGGATCCGTTCAAATCCGGACCGCGATTACCGGCTTAGCAGTCTTCTGCAGATTGCAGCCATACTGCTTTTTGCCGCAGCCGCATTTCTGCTGCACACGGACTATCAGGCAAACGGAATCGCCGCGCTCACGGTATTCTATCTGGGATGCGAAGGAGACAGGGGACGGTTCTCTGTCTCCTCCCGGCATCCCGGCAATCCTGCGAAGGATCATTGTCTTCCGCAAATTCCATTTGAGCAGGAAGACAATGATCCCTTCACAGGATTCTCAAAGGAGACAGAGAACCGTCCCCTGTCTCCAACAAAGAGAGGCACCACCGCAGCAGCGGCGTGCCTCTGTCTGAACATTTACCAGTTTCACAATGCAGGTGCATTTCTGTCGGTACTGCCCTTGTCCCTTTACAACGGACAGCGCGGCAACATTTCCCGCTTCGGCCAGTACGCATTCTACTTATTCTATCCGCTGCACCTCCTGCTCCTTCAGTCAATCTGGCAATATTTGTTTTTCAGATAATTTATAAATCCGAAGCTGCCGGATATCCGTATGCACTTTCCGCATGTTCCGCGGCACGGATAATGGCTTCGCTGAATACCTCTGCAGCCATTGCGCCTACCAGATCCTGGTCTGCCTGCAGGGTTCCTGCTGATACTGCGTAGATACTGTCGCCGTCTGCACTTGTATGCACCGGATTGACGGATCTTGCCAGTCCGTCATGTGCCATACCGGCAATTTTGCAGAGACGCGTTTTGTCAAATTCTGCGTTTGTGAAAACAACGCCGATGGTTGTATTCCCGGTGAATTTATTCTCTGTCACCTGCATGTTTTCTTTCATATAGTCCATGGTGCTGCGCAGCTTTTTCCCGTCTTCCGTGCGCAGTCCCGCGATCTGTTCTCCGCTCTTCCAGTCAAAGACATCACCCAGCGCATTCAGAACGACCACCGCGCCCACCTGCAGATCTCCGGTCTGCACACAGTAACTGCCGATCCCCGTCTTCATACAGGTATCCATGCCGGCAATCTTTCCTACTGTCGCACCGCATCCCGCACCATAATTTCCATCTCTGTAATTCGGGGATTCCAGTGCTGTTTTTGCGGCCTCGTATCCCATTTTCGCATCCGGTCTGACAGAGGCGTCAGCCACGGTCAGATCAAAAATATCTGCCTGTGCGACAAGCGGAACCTTTGTCACGCCCACATCATAACCGATATCATTTTCTTCCAGATATTCCATGACACCATTTGCCGCTTCCAGTCCGAAGGCACTGCCGCCGCCGAGAACGATCGCATGGATCTCTTTCGCTGACATCAGCGGATTCAGAAGCTGACTCTCCCGGGATGCCGGACCGCCGCCCCTGACGTCCAGTCCGGCACACATTCCGTCTTTCGCAACAAATACCGTACAGCCCGTACCTGCCTCTTTATCCTCAATCTGTCCGATTTGAAATCCTTTGAACTGATTTACCGGGATTTCCCTGGTTTTCGTCCCGTTCTGATTATTTCCCATCGCAGTGATCCTTCCATCCATTTAGGAGAACATACAACCTTTTACAACTTTTTATTCCTTATACAACTCTATACAACTTTTTACAGTTCATGGCAAGCTGTATTTACGTTTTCTGCTGAATGCCGGGATAGTATATTGTCTCCTCTGCGAATTCCACCTCCGTCCCCCTACAAAAAGGGGCTGTGTGTTGTCCGAATACGAATTCCACCCTCTCCCCTCTACAAAAGGGGATGGTATATTGTCTCCTCTGCGAATTCCTCCTCTCCCCTCTACAAAAAGGGGCTGTGTGTTGTCTGGATACGAATTCTACCTGAGTAGACAGACAACACACAGCCCCGTCACATTTAAATCTGATACCCCACACTCTTGAGGTAATCTACGCTTGCCTTCACATCCCGAAGCGACGTCTCCTGGTTTCTCGGATCACGTTCCTGCTCGATGGTGATGTAGCCGCTGTAGCCGATCTCCTCGAGCGCTTCCTTGATCGCCGGATAGTCCAGCGCGCCGGTACCGACCGGGCACATGGTTCCCTTGCCGCATCCTTCGAAGAAACGGATGTGCTCGCCGAGTACCTGTTCGTAGACTTTCTGGTCGACATCCTTAAAGTGGACGTAGTCCAGAACATCTGCATATTTCTTCAGATACGTCACCGGATCCATACCGCCGTAGTACAGGTGGCCGGTATCCAGAACAAGGCCTGCCACATCATACGGAACATCCTGTACGAAACGCTCGATCTCGTCTGCATACTCGATGTATGTTCCGGAATGCGGATGGATCAGCGGGCGGACACCGTAGCTGTTCGCGCGGTCGCAGACAGCACGGACATGTCCGATAAACTGCTTCCACTCCTCGTCATTCATGCGCGGTGCGCGGTCCGGATGACCTGCATTGTAATCACGTTCATCATGCCCCCAGTCCATGACAGTCAGATACGGTGTCGGGAACTTCTGTCCCTCCAGAACCGGCAGTTTCGGAAGTCTCGGATCTGTGATCAGTTTACAGATATTATCAACTGCTTCCAGAACGGACGGCTGATTCGCCGGGTCAACAAGATCGTGGAAAATGGTTCCGACAACAATTGCCAGATCATTCTTTTCCAGTTCTTCTTTGATGAGATCCACATCATCATATGGGAGATATCCGTACGGTCCCAGTTCGATCGCAGTATAACCTGCCTGATGTGCCTCGGAAAGAACCTTCTGCCACGGCGGAAGATACGGGTTTTTCGGGTCATCTACGCCCCAACTTGCCGGAGCACCGCAAATTTGCATCGGCATTTGTTTGTCCTCCTCGTTTTTCAATAAGATCAGCAATTCACCGCAACCTTTCAACCGGCCGTCTCAAAGTACCTGCTTATGAAATTGCTGATCTTCTCCTGATATACCTGTTATTATTGTACTCCCGAATAGATTAGAAATCTACCCAGATACTTCCCTTGTCTGCGGATTCAACGCATTTCTCGAGCCACTTGATACCCTGTGCGCCGGCGTTTACATCCGGATACCAGAAATCACCATATTCGCCGGAATCAGCGTTTGCCATAGCAACAGCGAATCTGCGGTACAGGTTGCTCCATGCCTCAAACAGTCCCTCAGCATGTCCGCCGCCGATGCGGTCTTCCACACGTGCTTCCGGATACAGGTAGCCTGCGCCGCGCTCCAGTGTGCGGACCGGCTCGCCCTCTACTTCATAGCTCATCTGGTTCGGACGCTCGTCATCCCATTCCAGAGAAGCTTTGGAACCGACGATACGGAACTTATGATAATGACGTGCGCCGCAGTTAATGGAACTGGACCAGCAGTATACCTGTGCGCCTTCCTGTACGTTCGCACCGCCCTCAAGGTTCATAATCGTAAATGCATTGTCTTCCAGCTGGCGTCCTTCTACAAATGCCTGCTTTGTGCACATCAGGTTTTTGATCTTCAGATCCGGAATCATTGCCTCGATCAGATACAGCGGATGGGTTCCGACATCTGCCATCGCGAAAGAAATGCCTGCCTTTGCCGGATCAAAACGCCATTTTGCAGCTGCATTGACTTCTTCGATCTTTGTATTGTATGCGCCAAATGCAAAGCTCATGTTAATGACACGGATATCGCCGAGATCACCGTTTTTGATCATCTGGCGTGCCTGCTGGATCATCTGATGGCCGGAATAACCATAGGTAACACCGACAACACGATTTTTCTCTTTTGCCAGTGCAACCAGCTCTTCTGCCTCTTCTGTTGTGAAGCAGACCGGTTTCTCACAGACAACATGCAGACCTGCTTCGAGCGCAGCTTTGCAGATGGTGTAATGTGTGCCGTTCGGTGTTGCAATGGATACTGCCTCGATACCGTCCTCGCGTTTCGCTTCCTCAGCAAACATGGTCTGATAATCCGGATAGCAGCGATCCGGTTCAACGCCGAGGTCTTTTCCGAATGCGATGCCGCGCTCCGGATTGATATCAAATGCGCCTGCGACCAGCTTAAAGTTATTGTCTCTCTGTGCAGAAGAACGGTGAATATAACCGATCTGGCTGCCGAGGCCGCCGCCTACCATTGCCCAGCGAATTGAATGATCCAGTACTTTTGATCCGTTAATCATGATGTTTGCTTCCTTTCTACGATTGAAAAATCTTTATTGTCCTGCAAAAATCCCGCCGTGGTCTTACCACCGCGGGATTTTTTTCTGCTCAGGAATCACTGGTCACCCTTCAGGATTCCCTGCTCTATTATTGATCAAAGATACTCGTCGATGTTTGCAGCAGAAACCGGGAGGTACGGAACATCGAGATATTCCGGTGCTCTGCCGGTTTCAGCGACTGTGTATGCTTCGATCGCGCCCCATTTGCCCTGGCTGGCTGCATCCTGGAATACGGTCATTGCAAGAGATCCGTCCTTAACAGCCTCACGTGCATCCTGGTTTGCATCAATACCGCAGATGATGACATCGTTGATGCCTGCTGCCTGCAGGGACTGCATTGCGCCCATAGCCATCTCATCGTTTGCAGCGACGATGATATCAATGTCCTCACCAAACTGAATGATCCAGTCCTCTGTGATTTCCATTGCCTTATCGCGGAGATACTTTCCTTCCTGATCGGAGAGCAGATTGTAGTTAAATCCTGCTTTGTCAAGTGTCTCGAAGACGCCCTCACGGCGCAGTTTTGCGTGTGTAAATCCGTTTGTTCCGCCGAGGTAGCAGAGGTTCAGGGTCTCGCTGTCGTCTACGTTGTCAATCAGATATTCAGCCTGCAGCTGACCGGAATAGTAGTGGTCGGATCCTGCAAAGAAGTGGTCAACCTCCGGGCATGCAACGTCGGAGTTAACAACGACGAGCGGAACATTGTTCTGACGTGCTGTCTCACAGATTACGACGCAACCGTCTGAGTCGGAAGATGACAGCATCAGAACATCAACGCCCTGTGTAATAAAGTTTTCTGCGAGCTGTACCTGTCTGTTGACATCCTGTTCCCCGTCGCCGATGAGAAGCTCAACATTCGGATATGCCTGTTTTACATAGTCCTCAATACCGGATGTAACTGCCTGTGAGAAGGTGTCCTTGAAGTCCTGCGCGATGAATGCGAAGGTATACTTGCCGTCACCTGTTGGAATATATCCGTCATCAACATATTTCTGCTCCCAGTCCTTCATCTCGCCGGCATCAGCGGATGCGTCTGCGGAAGCCTCAGATGCTGCAGCTGTGTCTTCACTGGAAGCTGCGGTGCTCTCTGCCTCAGATGCTGCAGAGGATGCCGCTTCTGCTTCAGATGCTGCCTCAGAAACTGCTGCGGATGATGCTGCTGCAGAGGATGCTGCGGAAGAAGCGCTGTCAGCTGCGCCGCCGCATCCGAACAGGGATGCTGTCATAATACCGCAAAGTACCAGTCCCAGAATTCTCTTCTTCATGTGTCTTTCTCCTTTCAGAATGTTCCCTTTTCCTTTGTTGTTTTCCTTTGTTCGTTCGACCAGTTGCTTTCGTCTATGCTCGTACTATATCACACATATTTACGAAAAAAACAAAAATCCCGGATTAAAAGGTAAATCGTTTTACCATTCGTTTACCAATTGTGTTTACAGCCATTCCGGCAGCCTGTATAATAGATTTATATAATCATCTGCGGGAATGCTTTCCGGAAATAAGTCTGCTGAAAGTTGTTTCCCATTCACACTGATTTCAGAAAGGAAATGCTATGGCTTCTATCAAAGACGTTGCGCTGCATGCAGGCGTTTCACCCGCAACTGTATCCAATGTTTTAAACCAGACAAAAGCTGTCAGTGCTGAAAAACGGGAACGCGTTCTGGAAGCTGTGCGCGAACTCAACTATATCCCGAATGCCAGCGCGCGGGACCTGAAGCGGAAAACATCAAAAACAATCGGCGTGATTCTGACCGATATCAAAAGCCAGTTTCACACCGATTTGTTTAATACATTCTCTTCTTCCATACAGCAGAAAGGCTATGGCATCCAGGTTGCTTTTACCGACAATATCATCAGTACAGAACAGCAGATGATCAGCCGGATGCTGTCCCAGGGCGTTGACGGAATCATCCTGACGACATGCCAGTCCGAAAATGAATCTGATTTCTGGAAAGGCACCTCCTCTTATCAGATCCCAATCCTCTTTGTCGAACGGCGCATTCCGAATGTGACGGTTAATTTTACCGGCTTCAACAATTACAAAACATTATACGAAGTCACATCACATCTGCTGCAGAAAGGTTACCGGGATATTGTATTATTCTGCGGTCTGCTGAAGTATTCTTCCGAGGCAGACCACGCACATGGATTCCGGGAAGCATTTGCGCAGGCAGGCTTTCCTGTCGCAGAAGATGCGGTTACACCGGTGGACATGATCAAGGAAAGCGCCATGGAATCCTGTATGGAATTTCTTTATAACCACCGGCCGCAGGTAATCATCGGCACCAGTCATGAAATTGCAGAAGGGATTACATTTGCTGTAAAGTACAACGGATTACAACCTTTTCAGGATATTCTGGTGATTGAAATCGGGGAAGAAGGATGGGATCATTCCTTTACAACTGCAGATACGCTGATTGTCTCACGCTCTGCGTCACGCCTCGCCGAAGTTTCTGCTGAGCGGATGTTTGATCTGATCGAGTCTCCCTCTTTTTCAGATCCTGTTTTTATAGAGCTGGAAGAGGATCAGTTTGACGCAGATGCGGTTCCGCCGGCAGCATTATCACAACCTGGCGCAAAACAATCCGGCCCCGGCCGGAAGCATTTAAAAATCATGATGATTCAGGACGCTTCTGAATATGCCCTGAAACTGATGCTGCCACATTTTGAACAGGCGTCCGGGATTCAGGTGGATTACGAAGTGATCCCGCAGAATCAGGCGCTCGGTGTGATCCGTGACATGTATGATGACAAAATCCCGCCATATGACCTGATGATGTATGACAATCACTGGGTAAACTATATGGTCCAGAACCATTATCTCGCAGAGTTAACGGAATTTCTGGATGAGAAGCAGATCGACCTGTCAAACCATGTTCCGGAACTGCGGCGCAATTACATTGTAAACCGCCGGACCTATGGCATCCCCTGTACCGGCGGCAGTCAGATGCTCTTCTACCGGCAGGATCTGTTTGAAGATCCCGCGCTCGCCGAAACATACCGGCGGCTGCATAATCTCCCGCTCCGTCCGCCCCGGACGTGGACGGAATTCAATCATATTGCGCGGTTTTTTACCAGAAAATATAACGCCGCCTCTCCGACACCGTACGGCACGACTTTTGCAGGAGACACCGATGAAGTCATGAGCTGTGAAATACTCCCGCGATTATGGGCACTGAACGGGAAACTCTGGGATACATACAGCCGCCCCACATTTCAGTCAAATGCGAATCTGAATGCCTACCAGCTGCTGTATGAAACGCTTCAGTATACGGATGACATCTCACTGGATTCTTCTCTCGACCGGACTGTTACGGATTTTCTGGATGGAAAAGCGGCAATGCTGATTGCATTTTCAGAATATACACCGCAGATTATCAGAAGTGAAAAACATGAGTTTCAGAGAAAGATCGGCTACTATCATATTCCGGGCCGGAAGACGGTCTCAGCAGGCTACTGTCTCGGACTGAATCCGTTTTCAGAAGCACGGCAGGAAGCATTTGACTTTCTGGAATGGATCTGTGATCAGAATACGAAATATCTGTTCACCATCTTCAGTGGATCGCCGCAGCTTACAACGGCATTCCACAATTACGAGCTGCAGCGGCTGTATCCCTGGCTTTACTATACCGAGAAAAGCATTCAGTTTTCACAGGACCGGACGCCGCCACTTTTGCTGAACCGTCTGGTAATTCCGCCGAATCAATTTGAACAGCTGATCTGCATGCCGCTGCGCAAAATGGCAGCAGAAGGGATCTCTGCACAGGAAGCACTCGAAGATACGCAGGAAGAAGCCGTCCGTGTCTTTACAATGTACGGAATGCCCAAACGGAGCCGGTATTGAGATCAGTTATTCTGTCCACTTCTATATAATCGGCAGTCTCTCACCCTGAAATATCAAAAGCGGCAGCTCTTATTCACTATGAAATAAGAGCTGCCGTTCATTTCGCGCGCGGTCAGAGATCGCGATTTACTTAACTTAACAGCAGATATTAAACAGAAAATTTAAAGACTGCGACGCCGTAAGCCGGCAGATCATATGCCACATGATACGGCTGCTTATCGCACTCGCCCTCCCACGCTTTGTAGCGCTTCGGTGCCTGGTGCTCACCGCCGTATTTCACCTCTTTGCTGTCCAGAATCAGATCATATCTGCCTGCCTTCGGCACGCCGACACAGTAATCCGGACGGGCCATCGGTGTGAAATTGATGACGAAAATCAGGTTGTTCTTTCCGTCCGGCGCCCACCGGATGAAGCTGAAGATACTGCGGTCAGCGTCATCGGCATTGATCCACTGGAATCCTTCCGGTCTGCCGTCATTTGCATACAGCGCCGGATATTTGCGATACATGGTCAGCAGGTCGCGGACATATGCCTGCAGGTGCTCGTTGCGCTTATCCTCGAGCAGATACCAGTCAATCTCCCGCTCTTCACTCCACTCTCTGTGCTGGCCGATATCCTGGCCCATGAACAGGAGCTTCTTGCCCGGATGGCCGAACATGAAGGAATATCCCGCCTTCAGGTTTTCAAACTTGTCATCCTCGTAACCCGGCATCTTCTCGATCATCGAGCACTTCAGATGAACGACCTCGTCGTGCGACAGCACGAGAATATAGTTCTCGCTGTTAACGTAGGTCATCGCAAAAGTCATCAGATTATGCGCGCCCTTGCGGAACAGCGGATCCAGCTTCATGTATTCCAGGAAGTCATGCATCCAGCCCATGTTCCACTTGTAGGTAAATCCAAGACCGTTTTCTTTCTCGACATCACCGGTAACCTTCGGCCATGCGGTCGATTCCTCGGCGATCATCATGACGCCCGGATTCTTGCCGCAGACCAGTGTATTGATGTGCTTAAAGAACTCGACCGCCTCGTAGTTCTCGTTGCCGCCGTCCTTATTTGCGATCCACTCGCCGTCCTTGCGGCCGTAGTCCAGATACAGCATCGATGCAACCGCGTCCACGCGCAGACCGTCGACATGGTAATGCTCAACCCAGTAGAGTGCGTTTCCGATCAGGAAGTTCTTGACCTGCGGGCGGCCGTAATTGAAGATCTTGGTGCCCCAGTCCGGATGCTCGCCCTGACGCGGATCTGCATGCTCATAAACCGCATCGCCGTCGAACTCCGCCAGACCCATGGCGTCTTTCGGGAAATGCGCCGGCACCCAGTCGAGGATGACGCCGATTCCGTTTTTGTGGAAGGTATCAATCATGTACTGGAAATCTTCCGGCGTGCCATAGCGGGAAGTCGGTGCATAATAACCGGTGACCTGATAGCCCCAGGACGCATCCAGCGGATGCTCTGCCATGCCCATCAGCTCAACGTGGGTGTATCCCATGTCCTTGATGTATTCCACTGCGCGGTCCGCAAACTGGCGGTAGGTGTAGAATCCCTCCGGATTTTCGTCGGAAGCCGGATGTTTCATCCAGGAACCCGGATGGACCTCATAAATTGCCAGCGCAGACTTCTTCGGATCAAATTCTTTGCGCTTCTTCATCCATGTGGCATCGTGCCATTTATAGTGGTCAATGTCTGCGATGCGGGAAGCCGTTCCCGGACGTTTCTCTGCCCAGAATGCATACGGATCCGCCTTCATCAGGATGCGCTCGTCAGCCGTAAAAATCTTATATTTGTAGTAGTCGCCGACCTTTGCGCCCGGGACGAATTTCTCATAGACGCCCATATCGGAAACTTTTTCCATGACGTCATTCTTGCCGTCCCACCCGTTGAAATCACCGACAACCTGAATGGCCATTGCATTTGGTGCCCAGACCGTGAACCAAACGCCGCTCTTTCCATCCTTTTTGTCCGGATGAGCACGGATTTTTTTGAAAATCTCAGGTTGCGTCGCTGTGCCGAAAAGATTCTCGTCAATTTCGCCAAAATGCGGCGCTTTATTTGTATTGACAGCCTTTTTTACAGCGGTCTTTTT
>JAFRGW010000049.1 GCA_017433615.1 Eubacterium sp. | reverse complement strand
GCTAGTAAATCGTGATCTCCGATCACGCGCGAGCTGCGCGGCGCACTCTGTGCGCCTTCCATTGCGCAGCTCTGCGATCCGCCGGAGGCTCATTCTTCAACGCGGGCTTTAAACCCATGTTGAAGACGAATTTGTTTTGCGCATTCCTCTCATGACTGAAGTCACGAGTATCCTGCGTTGAAGAATGAAAAGTCCCACCGCCTGACGCTTCACGCGTCTGAGGCGGGGGACTCCCATCTGAGTTAAAAAACATACTCTGCCAGACGCCGGAATGCTTCCTCAACCCGTACGCGGGGCAGCGCAAGATTCATCCGGATTGCATCCGGCCGGTTAAACTGGCGGCCATCCTGCCACAGGACACCGACTTCGACGCCTTTGCGCAGCAGTTCATCGATCGTCACATCATGTTCTGCGAGCCACTGCCCACAGTCCAGAAGCAGCATATAAGTCGCCTGCGGTTCAGAGACCTCTACGCCCGGAAAATGCTCCCGTATAAAATCGACAGCAAACCGGATGTTCCCGGTCAGTACCTGCCGCAGCTCATCCGTCCATTCGGCGCCCTCCGGCCTGTAGGCCCCGATCAGTGCATGCATGGACAGGACATTCATCGCGTTGTAGACACTGAGAGAAGACTGCCGGGTGATACGGTCCCGCAGATAGTCGTCGTAAATGATATGATAACTGCCCACAAGTCCTGCCAGATTGAATGTCTTTGACGGCGCATAGAATGCCGCGGTCCGCTTCCTCGCATCCTCCGAAACCGACTGCAGCGGGATATGCTGATATCCCTCCAGCGTCAGATCTGACCAGATCTCATCAGAAATGACATAAACATCATACTTCCTGAACAGTGCATAAGCTGCCTCCAGCTCCTCCCGGGTCCAGACTCTGCCCGTCGGGTTATGCGGCGAACAGAAAATCGTCGTATGAATATGGTACTTGCGGATTTTCGCCTCCATATCTGCCAGATCCATTCGCCAGATCCCGTCCTGGTCTTTCACAAGCTCACTGCTGATCAGATGATAGCCCGCCTGACCAACCTCTCCCAGAAATCCCACATAAGTCGGCGCATGGATCAAAACATTGTCTCCCTGGGAACAAAGTACAGCCAATGCACTCAACACGCCTCCCAGCACACCGTTCTGATAGCCGATATGTTTCTTTTCCAGACCTGTTACATGATTTCTTGACGCATGCCATCGGATAATACTGTCGAAATATTCCTGCCGCGGCGCAAAATAACCGAATGCCGGATGAGATGCTCTGTCAACGACTGCTTCACAGATCGTCGGCGCAGTCGGAAAGTTCATATCCGCAACCCACATCGGAATCAGATCAAATCCATCCCTGACCTTCCCCTTCGGGGCAATCCCGTACGGATCTTCCTCCGGGGCAACCGCAATTGCATCCATTCCCCTCCGGTCCAGTATACTGGTAAAATCATACTTCATAGACGGTTCCTTATTTAAGTTTGTTCCGGTTCTTCTTGATGAATGCGCCTGCTTCCGGATTCAGCGCGGCAATATACTTTTCCATTTTTGTTCCCGGGCACGCCTTATAAACTGCCAGCGCATTGTCTACAGAGCTCGAAATAGCCGGCTCCAGATTTTTTTCTTTGATATATTGTATCATCTTTTCATAGGATTTTTTCTTCATGGTCATATAAACGACGCCGATCACGATCAGGCCCGCGATAAGAAGGATCGCGCCGATTCCACCTATCATTTCTGCGCGTTTCGCATCCATCGCTTCCTGAAATTTATCTGCGCCCACAAACAGAAACACGCCGATGACTGCGAGTACTGTACCGAGGCCGCTGATTAAAGAGGCCAGTTTGCTTTTGTACTTAATTGACGGTATCATATTTTGTCCTTCCTTTCTTTTGCTTCATAGAATTTAAAAAATCCAACCATCTGAATTAGCTGCAGAGTTCAGGATCATCTCGGCGATCTTGCGTTCCCCGCATCTGAGGCGGGGACACCTGCTGAAAGTTGTACGGGCTCCGCAACATCCACCGATTATTATCATATCACAAAATTCAGAAAGGAGACAGAGAACCGTCCCCTGTCTCCCTGTAAGCTGATGCAGTAATTATGTCAGAAGTTCTGTCAGTGTCTCCAGCATTTTCGGAATATCATACGGTTTCGCCAGATGTCCGTTCATACCGGCTTCCAGTGCAAGCCTCCGGTCTTCCTCGAAGGCGTTTGCCGTGACGGCAACAATCGGGACCTCTGCTTTTTCATGATCCTCCAGTGCCCGGATCAGACGCGCTGCTTTATACCCGTCCATAACTGGCATCTGAATATCCATCAGGATGATATCGTAAGTTCCCGCAGGCGATTCTTCCATCAGGCTGACTGCTTCTTCACCATTGTTTGCGATCACGACTTCCAGACCCGACTCCTCGAGAATGGCCTGTGCGATCATCTGGTTCATCTCATTATCTTCCGCCAGCAGGACCTTCTTGCCTGTGAAGTCGACTTTCTTTTCTTCCGGTTCGTTTTCGCTGTCACCACTGCGGAAAGGTGCCGACAGCACATCGCGAAGTTCTGACATGAATATGGGCTTGGAGCAAAAGGCTGTCACGCCTGCCTCTGAAGCTTCCTCTTCTATATCCGTCCAGTCATATGCCGTCAGGATGATAATCGAAGCATCCTCACCGGCTATTTTTCGGATCCTTCTTGTCACCTCGATCCCGTTCAGGTCGGGCATCTGCCAGTCGATGATATAAACACTGAAAGCATCATCCTGCTGTCTGGCCTCATTGCTGCGGATAGCGGCCTCTTTTCCGGAACTCGTCCAGTCCGGTTTCATCCCGAGTTTCCGGAGCATGGAACATACGGACAGGCAGCTGTCTGTATCATCGTCTACAACCAGCGCCCGCTGCCCCTGAAGTTCCGGCATGCTTTCGATGTCGACGACGTTATTACTCAGCCGGCATGGAATCGTCACAATGAACTCTGTTCCCTTGTTTTCTTCACTGCTGACGGAAATGGTGCCGCCCATCATATCCACAATGCTCTTGGTAATCGCCATTCCCAGACCTGTACCCTGGATACCGCTGACAGTACTGGTCTTTTCACGTGTAAATGCCTCAAAGATCGTCTTCTGGAATTCCCGGCTCATACCGATGCCCGTATCCTTGATGCGGAATTCAAACACGGCGTGTTCCGGGATCGGAGAGTTCTTTTCCGATACACAGAAACTGATCGTGCCGCCGTTCGGCGTGAACTTGATCGCGTTGGACAGAATGTTCAGGAACACCTGATTCATACGCAGCTTGTCGATAATAATGTTCTCACTTGTGACATTCTGTGTTTCGATATTGAGATTCAGCTGTTTGGCTGATACATTCGCATGAATGATCGTCCGCAGGTCATGGATCAGGTCGGGTAAATGAACCTCTGACTCATCCAGCGTCATTTTACCGCTTTCGATCCGGCTCATGTCCAGTACGTCATTGATCAGCGACAACAGATGCTGACTGGATATCGTGATCTTTTTCAGGTAATCCTGTACTTCTTCCTTATTGTCTATATGCGATGTGGCCAGCGCTGTAAATCCGACGATCGCGTTCATAGGGGTACGGATATCATGGGACATATTATTGAGGAATGTGGTCTTAGCCTTATTGGCATGTTCTGCCGCGACCAGCGCGTCGGCCAGCGCATCCCTCTGATTGCGGTCTTCACGGACAGATTCCGTTACATCGCTGTAATAGCCGCGCAGGCTCTGCCTTCCGTTTTCATCAGCTACTACGGTACCGCCGAATCGTGTATACATCTCATGGCCATCCGGATGGATCCAGAGGTTGATGCACTCGGACAGTTTTCCCGAGAGCATCTCTTCGATCCGTTTCATCACGTCCGGTCTTTCTGATTCCGGAACATGCGAATACCATGCATCATAGATTTCCTCCTCAGTCAGATCTTTTCCTGCAATCCCGAGGAGTTCTTTCATCTTGTCATTCGCACGCAGGCGGGAGGCTTTTCCCTCCTCCAGCGTCATATGCCACATACCAAAACCGGCATCAGCCATAATCCCGTCTGTATCGGCCAGTTCCTGCTTGCTGTATTCGAGTTCACGTTTCCGTTCTTCCTGCTCCAGCTGTTCGAGACGGACTTCTGTCGTGTCTGTTTTCAGAACGATACAGTACTCAGATTCCGGATCAACAGAATAGAAGTCAAATCGTTTATAAAAATGCCCGTCTTCCATGTCCACTTCAATATCCACCGAATACGGTTCCTTGATCTTGAACATTTCAAATACGGTTTTCAGATCCATCGCTTCACGGATCCGCTGCCGGTACGCTTCGTCTTCCGGCAGGGCGGGAATGATCTGCGACTCCAGATATTGCCGGTAAGAACCGTGCTTGACCTTCGGGAAAATGTTTCCATGTGCGATCATACTGGCATCACCGATGGCCACGTCATAAATATCACGGGCAATATATGCCACCAGGTCGAACTGCTTGGCCAGGATCTTGCCGTTGATGGTGCTGGCCAGTTTCTCGGGGTTATTCGATTCCTCCGTAATGAACGCAATCAGATTACTGGACATCGGATGCCGGGTGACATTGGCAGTGATCTTCACGTAGAAAACCGCGTTATTCGGAAGCCGGGAGTAAAGCACTTTACTCACCGCCACTACGCCGTCCATGTAGGATTTTGTCAGCGCTTCAATACTGAATGTGTCCAGAAACAGCTGCCGCTCTTCTGCGATCGGCAAATAGGAAGACCGTATCGCAAGATAATCCGTATAGCTTTTTTGACTGCCTTCCGGGATGTAATTTGAGGTACCGTTTGATTCCTCGACATAGTTTTCTGTCAGATTGGCGCGCACACGTGCAAGCAGATCGTCATTGGTCTGATGAAAACTTTCACCCAGGCTGGTATATACGCTCTGCAGCTGTTCTTCATACCGCTTCCACCGGGTGATGTCTGCAAACGTCGCGTAAATATAATGCTTTCCGTAATCATCAATGAAAGCAAAGTGAATGGTGCACCAGATCAGGTTTCCCTTCCAGGTGGTATGGCGAATCGTGATGTCCGGCTCACCGTTCGCACTGACATGATTTGTCAGAATATCCTGGAGAATCTGGCGGTCCTCCGGCCAGGTGTTCGAAAACAGATTATCACCGTCCATCAGCTCCATCGCCTGTTCCGGTGTGTCACACTCCATCAATGTAACGAATGACGGTGTGACGTATTCGGCGGAAAGGCTGCCGTCTTCATTCTGCCCGAACAGGCAGGCAATATTATTTACCTGGTATACAACCTGCAGAAAATTCTCATGGGAATCGATCTCATTCGAATGGTTTGCTGCCTGCATTTCATGATCTATCAATTTTTGTTCTCCCTTCTGATCTGTGAGGAGACTACAGAACCTACTCTGATTATATTTGCTGAAGCCCGGACTTTCAATACTTCGTTACCGGACTAAATGAAATCAGCTGCCGGCGCTCACTTTACTTAATTTTTTACTGTCACCGTTTTCGTCTTTGCATTATACGCGCTGCGAATCGGTACCTCCGGCTGTTTTGTTCATATCTGAAATATTCCTTTCATGTAAATCGCTATTTGCTATTCGCGGTACGCGGCAACTGCCATTGCGTACTGCGCACGGTGGCGCGCCTCTGTTAAGGTTTTTTCATAGCCGGTCGTGCCGTGATGTTCCCACGGATCATTGAAATAATAATGCGTTTCATCGTATCCGACCAGCAGCATGCAGTGTTCATTGGAAATCCAGGTAAATACGGTTGTTCCGTCTTCCAGATACCAGTCCGGCCCCGTGACCGGCTCTTTCATGTCAATACATGCCCAGAATATGACCGGGCGGCCGCGGTCCAGGTACTCCGTACAGAGCCGCTCCATCGAAACGCCTGTCAGATCCTCCACATGCCAGTATGGTTTTCCTGTCCGGTTTTCATCACTGCCCCCGTCGGATTGCCAGGCACGCTCCTTTTCATCGCTGATCCCGTCGGATTGCCCGGCGCGTTCCTTTTCATCGCTGATCCTGTCGGATTGCCCGGCGCGCTCCTTTTCATCGCTGCTCCGTTCAGTCTGCCCGCCCCGTTCCGCAAGCACGCGCTCCAGCGCTGCTCTGATAACCGGCGCATAGCACCCCATGGAATCAGGATCATACGGGCTGCCCGCGAACTCCCGCCGTGGATCCGCTCCGATCAGTTTACCGTCCCGCTCTTCAAATGGCCGGCACGGAAGATATTCTTTTATAAATTCATCTACAGAAATCTCCACGCCGAGATATTGCAGCAGCATAACGGCTGAAACACTTTCACAGCCAGTCGGCCAATCGGCAGTCTGGTCAATACAGGGCGCAGGAATCATTATTTTACGCGTCATTCTATTTGTCCTTTTCAACCGCAAGCACTGATCGCACGTCAGATCCACTTCACCGTCTGCCGGCAGCCTCCAACCGGACGCGCTTTTTCAGAACCATAAGCACAACCCATATCATCACGGCACCTGCCGCAAGGGAGATGACCCAGGTCCGGGTGATGGCCGCAATCAGGTACCCGATCACTGACACGACACAGACGACCAGCGCGTACTGGATCTGCGTGCGCACGTGATTCATATGATCAGACTGTGCGCCTGCCGAAGACATGATGGTCGTATCGGAAATCGGCGAGAGATGGTCTCCGCACACGCCGCCTGACAAAATTGATGCCGCCGAGATGATCATCATTTTCTCATCCGCTGCCGCAAACATCGGAATTACAATCGGCAGAAGGATTGCAAATGTTCCGTAGGAAGTGCCGGTCGCAAATGCCAGAACAGCTGCAATTGCGAACATAATCGCCGGCGTCAGGATACTGCCGGACGCAACATGTCCGATTGTTGTTGATACATACTCAGCAAGTCCGAGCTGGTCTCCCATGCCCTTCAGCGTCCACGCGAATGCAAGGATCAGCATCGCCGGAAGCATGATTTTTGCGCCCTCCAGGAAAGACGCCATAAAGGACCGGAAGGTCATCAGGCGCCGCGGCAGATACATAATTGCCATCAAGACAATGGTCACACTCGTCCCGAAGATCAGTGCGATTTCCGCGTCGCAATTTGCGAACGCCTCAACCAGATTGGATGCGCCGCCCTGAAAACCAGTATAAATCATAGCCCCTACAACGCCCGCGATCAGTACCAGCACCGGGATCAGAAGATCCAGGACACTCCCGTCCGGACTCTCCGGAAATGCAGCTTCATCAGCTGTCGAAGATGTTCCTGACGTGAGCAGATCACCCTTCGCTGCATTGTCCTCATGAATTTTCATCAGGCCGAAATCAAATCCCATCCCCGTGATCAGAAATACCATAAAGATCGTCAGAATCGCATACAGATTGTACGGTATCGTGCTGACAAACATCTGGAATCCCGTCATAGAGCTGCCATCCGGTACATAGGAGTTAATCGCTGCCGCCCAGCTGCTGATCGGCGCAATGATGCAGATCGGCGCTGCAGTAGAATCAATAATATACGCCAGCTTTGCGCGGGAAACCCCGTATTTATCAGTCAGGGGCCGCATGATGCTGCCCACGGTAATACTGTTAACTTAGTCATCCACAAAAATCAGCAGGCCGAGCGCTGCAGTTGCAAAAATCGAACCCTTTTTCGTGTGGATCCGTTTGCTTGCCCATCTGCCGTAAGCGGAGCTTCCGCCTGATTTAATCAGCAGAACAATAATCATTCCCAGCAGAACATCAAAAATAAAGACGTTCAGATCCAGCGAATCGTTCATCGTCTTTACAACCGTCTCCATCGCCGCCCACGGATGAAATCCGGTTGCCAGCATTCCGGCCGTCGCAACACCAAGAAACAGTGATAAATATACATCCTTCAAAATAAAGGCCAGAACAATGGCTGCGATTGGCGGAAGCAGTGACCAGCATGTTGCATAGAACATAACGTTTACCCCCTCTTGCAAATGTATTTTATAATGTTTTTTAAAGCAGTTCACGGTGACAGACACCGTTTTGATCGTATTATCTTTCCTGCGGCCAGGTGCTGTCGGGCCATTCATCCGTCCCGGCGAGATTTTCAAAGGTATCAATCACAACTGCCGTGTTCTCATCGACCTGCTGCATTACGTATTTCATGTGGTCCTCCGGGATCGCAACACAGCCGCCGGTAAACGGCTTTGCAGGCCCGAAGCAGTGCAGGAAGATGGCAGATCCCTTGTCGGGGATGCATTCTTCATTGTAGCTGATATTCAGACAATACTGATAGTGATAGATGTAATCAATAATATGCTCTGAATCCCCGCTCTCTACATCCAGTTCCGGGAGGTCTTTGAGATTGACCAGCTCATTATAATGAAAGCCTTCCCGCGGATCACCCGACCAGTAAGTGTCGTTATCCACTTTTACATAAGGGATGGCGCATCCCGGATCGTCAGCAATTCCAAATGCACGGTTGAAATGGAAGACACCCACCGGTGTTTTGGCATCGCCCTCGCGTGTCTTTCCAAGTCCGTTTTTTCCGATGAAGCCCGGTGTCGTCATGACCATGTGCCAGCTGCCGTCATCCTGTTTCTCATGCAGTGAGATCCATGCATCCGTTGCTTCGTCATTGAATGCAGCTACGACAAGCATCTGATCCGTATCTTTTGCGGCATCGAGTTCACCGACCCAGTCCGGAGACTCCACGTCAATACCTGCATAGCCGCCGGAACTTTGCGCGGCAGTATCCGCTTTGTCTTCATTGCCTGCAGCACCAGAACTGCCGCCGCATCCGGCGAGCATCACAGCCATTCCAAGTGCAGCTGCTCCTAAAACTACCTGTTTGATTGTTTTCATAACAAGTTCCTCCCTCATACTTTTTTTATCCATTTTTTTCATGTCGTCCATACAAATTTATTATACAACAACGACTCTTTTCAGAGAACTCAATAATTGTTTAACGCCCCAAAATCAATCAGGGCGGTATATTTTGCCGCATATCAGATTTATTATATCATATGCGATTATTCCCAGGTTCTTTTTGCGGCTCTCTGGGGCTTCTTCTTTTTCGGAGAGCGACCGGATCTATACAGTGCGATTGGTTATGTTTTGATTCTGGGCGCAGCCATCTATCACTGGAAAACAGGCAAGCCGGCGGCATCCAACGCAGGAACTGCCTGAGAGACATTCCATTTTGTATTATTCAGGACATAAAAAGCAGCGGCATATTTGAGATGCCGCTGACTTCTATGAGGGAGGAAAGGTTTTATATCGATTGCATCCTGTAGTAGATTGTCAGTCGTCGATATCAATATCGCAGTTGAGGATTGCGCCTGTTGCCGGATTGATATCGTAGCTGTATTCTTTATTTCCGACATGGAATTCTACATCATAGTCTGTCATGCCGTAGTCATCATCGTAATCGAGATGTGTATCTGCGTAGGATACCTGGCCTGCTGTAAGTCCTGCATCGTTCAGTGCGATCTCCAGCGCCTGATCTGCGGTGATTCCCTGTGCAGAAGTTTCTGCTGCTGCAGCTGCTTCCTGCAGTGCCTGCATTTCCTGATAATCTTCAGCATCCATCATGTCAACTTCGCTCTTGAGAATCTTCGCAGTTGATGCATCGATATCATACTCATAATCTTTATCGTTTGCGTAAAAGTCGACTTCAAACTTTGTAATGCCGGTGTCATCGTCATAATCAAGCGCTGCTTTCTTAAATACCGCGTCGCTCTTCTTGATGCCTGCATCTGTAAGCGCTTCTTTCTTCGCTTCCTTTACGGTAATTGTTGCCGGATTCTGGACTGCTGCACTAACGCTCTGCGCTCCGAAGACGCCGAATGCCATCGCTGCTGATAATGCAAATGCAGTAATTCCTGCTGCAAAAATGTTTTTCTTCATCATGATTATTTCCTCCTTGATTTTTATATTCTGGATTGTATTTTTTTGTTGTTTTGATGTATGTTTTTCTTTTGATGGTTACACTATAACATCCTGTTTATCACAGAACTTGCACACACTTCTCACAAATAAAAGACGGTCCATAAGGACCGTCTCATCTATATCCGGATGGCTGCATCTGTCACTTCTTTCCCGGTTCCCTGATCGCATAGCTTGCGGTTGCTGCTATTCCGGCAAGGATCAGATTCATTACCCACAAAGGAGCATATCCCCATCCCTTATCCACAAATATACCGCCAAGCGATGCGCCGTCCATCCGGAATTCATAAAGTTTTATTCTATGCATCTATCGATTCATCAACCATCTGAACCAGAAGTATATTCGCATCTAATTCTCCGTAGGTTTGAATCTCAAAGCTCATATCGGTTTTCCCCATACTTAATGTCCGAATCCTCCATCTATTTTTTTAATGCCGATGGAGTTTTCCGCTCTCCACATATGTTTTGATGCTGCAGTTCTGAACGATCCATCCTGCAATATAATTTCCATGTCAAACGGCATTCTTTTTCCAGTTCTGATTCTGCCTCACATGTGATTCCAAGCCAGGAAGCATACGCATCCAGCGAATGCATCTGCCGCTTTGTTATATGAATGCCTGCCATTTTCTGGACATCGATCACATGATTGGAAAATGCTTTGCCCAGGAAGACACCATATGCCTCTTCCAGCAGCTGTAATTTCATTCCGCTTATGCCATAGGAAATGATCGGCAGATATCCAATCATCTCTTCAAACGCATCGAACATCTCCCTCTGTTCTTCTCTGCCTGCGTTTTCATCCAGATCACGACAAAATATGCCGCGTTCTTCTCCGTTGATAATTTTCAGTGCACAGATTCCGGTGATGTTCTTGCCTTCTGTCACCAGCGCAACTACAGCATAGGAGCTCTGATATCCCTGGCGCGGAACGGCCGACGGATCCTCAGGTCCTGTAAACTCACGCATGTACAGGTCAATCATAAACTTGTACGGCGCACTTGAATCTTTGTCTCGCACCCGCTCCGGTTTCTCCCTGACCACGCCGTAAAACATTTTGCCGGCATCCAGCAGTGCGCTGATGACAGCATTCTGATACCGCGGGATATAACCAAGTTTTCTCCCTTCTTTGTCAATTACAATAACCGCTTTTTCATCAAAGCGATTGTCCGTCTCATGCAGCAGGGTCACACGGCTCCCCACCACCAATTCTTTCACCAGATCTTCTGCATCTCCAAGATACCTTGTCCCTACAATGGACTGTTCTGTCAGGAAAATGTCTTTTGTTATTGCCCCGGACACGCCTGTCCCGTCATGGAGCAATGCAGTGATTCCGGCTGTATTTGACAGGGAAATCTCATTCATTGATTTGTCTCCACTATGCTGCCTTGCCTACTGATTCAGCTTCTCTCTAAGTTGCTCGATCGTCTCAACGAGCGAGTCATTTGCTTCCCGAATCTCCTGCAGCTGTTTTTGCAGGGCTGCTTTTTTCTCTCCCAGAAGTTCTTCATTTTCCAGCAGCTCCCGTATCGTATACGGAAATTCGCTTCGAATTGAAGTGATTTCTCTCTGCAGTTCACGGATCAGTTTTTTCAGATTTTCGAGAATCACTTTCATCTTCTCGATGTCTTCTGGTGTATCGGCAAAGGTTTCCTCCGGCGTGTTCATGCCTTCCAGCTCCTGCCAGATCCGCTCAAGCGTCTCCAGATCACCACGCTCATAGGCGGTCTGTGCCTGCTGGAACAGATCTTTCTCATGCGCCGACAGATCCGGCCGGACATCCGGATGCAGCCGCTTCACAATCTTCCGGTAAAGACGCTTGATCCGCTGCGCGATGCTGAGCTTCTCTTCTCCGTCTTCGCCGCCGCCATTTTTGCTTCCGTTTCCTTCTCCTCCGTCTGATGATCCTGTTCCGGATGTTTCTCCCGTACCGGAAGAACCGCCGGCGCCTGTATCTTCCCCTGTACCGGAGCCGTCAGCAGACCCTCCGGCAGTATTACCGGCACCGTCCCCTGCAGCCGAACCGGTTCCCGCAGATGCGCCTGGCCCCGAAGATGCCCCGGCCCCCGAAGTCGAACCGGTATCCTCTCCGGAGCCTTCATATCCATAAGAGGACCAGTTCTTGTTCTGCCAGCGTTTATGAAACTCCTCCGCCTCTTTTGCCCGTCGCTTCAGTTCTTCTTCATATTCCTTCTTTTCTTCTTCCGCCTGCTGTGCCGCTTTCTGATATGACATTTGTTCCCGGCGGTTCAGCTGTGCTCGAAGCAGCTCAAGGATTCGTTTCTTCTCCTGGAGATACAGCTGCGCCGCCAGGATTTCCCGCTCGATACTGCCGATCTCCTCCTCATAGATTGCCCGCAGGGAAGGGCAGATACGGTACACCAGATCATCCCGCAGTGCGGTCAGGCGGACGATTTCCGCCTGAAGCACACTGATTTCCTGCAGCAGTTTTTCGTATTCAGATGCTGTCGGGATGATATTTCCTTCCATCCTCACAATCTCCTTATATGGATCCTGTATCTAATATCTTTCTTCCTGATACTGCTCCACACGCGCAAGGATCTCAGTTTCACTCCGGCTCCCGAGGTTGCGGATCTGCCGCAGCCCGCTCCTGTCTTCCTCCAGCAGTTTCAGCAGATCACCAATCGTGTGGCAGCCTGCCCGCTTCAGGCAGTTATAGGATCTTACGCTTAACTCCAGTTCCTCAATATCCCGATCCAGATCCTTCGGGTTCGGGCGTCTGTCCTCCTGCTTCCATATGTTCAGGTTCCTGATATCGTACATATTGAACGCCTCCATCCACATCCATCATCGTCGCGAGCACTGTGTGGCAGGCGATCCGCCGTACACCCAGCCGGCTCCTGAAGATGCTGTTTGAAAAATGCTCCAGATTTCTCACATTGTTGGCAAATCCTGCCGCATGGATCCTGCATTCTCCCGAGACACTGTAGATCTGACGGACCATCTTACTCTTTGAGAGATACTCCACAACATCCTCATAGTGCTCAGGAGCACATTCCACATCCAGAAAGAAGCGGATCCCTTCCGGGACATTTGTCGGGTCAATCACGGTCTGAAACCCCTTGATAATTCCCTTCTCCTGCAATGCGTCCATGCGCGTTTTCACAGAAACACGGGAGATACCGACCTGCTCTCCGATCTCTTTGTAGGTGATCCTGGCGTTATCCTTGATGACATTCAGTATCCTGTTGTCGATCTCATCAATTCCTTCCATCCACATATGGCACCTCCGGTTCTGTAATGTCTGCCTGTTATGATTATGGCGTCGACTCCGTGGTTTAATGATAAATGTGATCCACAGAGAATTGCAATAGGTCTGCTTACGATTTGAAACCTTGTTCCTTCGTATAAGTTTCGAAACGCTCAATTATTCATCGTTTGGAATTAATAACCCTTCACTTGGAAAGCTCATTAATAAAAAAAGAAATGCTTTCTTATGCATCAGATGTCAGGATCCACCGTTTTTTTGAAGTCATTGTGTAAGTGCCTCAGCCAGTTCTTTCTGATAGGCGGCCTGTTCTGCCAGTACGGTGTGTTTTGCTGCACATCAAACTTATTATAGCATAAGCAGGCGGCATCTAACGCATGAAATGCCTGAGATATTATCTATTCCACAAAAGAAAAAAGGAGACAGCGAACCGTCCCCTTTGACTCACCGATCCTGTTTCCCTTTACCAGATGACAAGGCGCTCATCCGGTGCGAGATACATCGCATCGCCTTCCTTTACATCGAACGCATCATTGAATTCATCAAACTGCTGGAACGTCACGTTGGTATCGAGATATATAAGCGGGTGACCGTCCATTCCCATGATACATGCCAGTGCATATTCCGGCGTATTCAGGGAGGCGGCCAGCCGGGCCCGTGTCTCAAAAAAGCGCTGGTAATCAAACTGGTTCTGTCCGGCTGCATAAGCCAGCCGGGCCTGCATGCCGCAGATCTCGGCGAGCGCCTCCTGTGTGCAGACCGATCCGTCCACCTGCTGTCCCTCCCAGACAGAGATGCCGTCGAAATACTTTGTGATCTTGTCTTTGCGCCGCTGATACTCCTCGAGGTCAGCAGACGTAAGCAGTGACGCCTCAAGATCCTTTCCTTCCGCATCCTTGAAGATATCTGCCGGATCAAGTGCGTGTGCAGGTTCGTGGAAGAGCGTGTACCCGGTAATGCCGCCCATGAGTTCTTCAAGTGTGATCTCACCTGCCTCATAACGCACTACTTCCTCCTCAACAGCGCCTGCACTCACAACAAAGCTGTTATTTTCTGCATTATAGGCTCCGACTCCCGCGAGAATTGAAGGATCCTCCCACAGGCGGTCATCGATCTCTGTGCCTGTGAGACTGGCATTGCGGGCAAGGTCGTTCAGCCAGACCGCCCGGCGTGCGCCATAGTAATCAAGCCCTTCGATGTCGAGGCCGGAGTAATCTTCCCAGACATCGGGGTAAACAAGATCCAGGCCCATTGCATCCAGTTTCCCGGTAAGCTGCTTTTTGGAGTCATCCGAGAGCCACGCGCTGGCGTTAATGATCTTCTTGTGAGCCTCAACCGCCTCGACCGTGAGGTTTGTAATAAATTCTTTTATATGTGCCAGGTCGTATGCCTCCACGTAGGCACGGCCGATCAGCGTGGGGGCAATCTCCACAATAAGGTTCAATGCTGTTTCCGGGGCTGTTTTGTTGCGCTCCGGCATTGTGAGCGGAATCGGATCGTCAATATTTGCTGCACAGTCTGCCAGCCAGGCGGCAAAGGCTTTTGTATCAAGCCAGCCTGCTGTCTCCAGCACATACCCGCAGATCAAATAGCTGCGCAGCTGATCAATGTGTTCGTCCGTGTAAAGTTCAGCAGCTGCACGCAGTTCTGACGCATCTCTGACCTCAAATATCTCTGCTGATCCGTATCCCCGTTCCTCTGCAAGTTCACGCAGCGGGAAATTGCCGGCAAGCTTGTCCATCTGATCGATCGTATAGTCTGTGTCTTCGCCCTGTTCCTCACCACTTTCCTCCGTGAGCTTCAGGATCTCTTTTTCCAGATCAAGACGTGCTTCAAATGCTTTTTTTGCTTCTTCGTCCGTAAATCCCGCACGTGTCAAAACATCATGTACAAGGGCATAACGCGCCTGATAGACGTCACTTTCGGGATCGACTGTCGCGGCATCCATACCCATGGTTCCCATTGTCGCACCAAACGTCTCCTCTGACAGCCCGATGCCGGTGACCCAGCGGTGCGTATCGTAATCCCGGCTGTTGCTTACCTTAATAAATGTCGGGACGCCCGCGCTTCTTTCCAGATCAAGCAGGAAGGCATTCAGCTCTTCGATGGTGGAAATGGAACAGATGTCGTCAATCACCTTCTTCGCAGGTTCGCATCCGGCTGCATCGCGCGCTTCTGTATTGACAAAAGCATTGAACAGCAATTGCGCCTGACGCGCATCATGTCCGGAAAGCATTTCCCCTGCAAGCGCTTCCCGCATCCGCGCATTGACCCCGGCCGTCAGATCTCGACTCATGACCGGCGAACCTTCCGGCAGTTCATTCGAAACGATCCATTCCTTATTTGCATAAAGATAGAAATCATCTGCAGGCGACGTCTCAGTATCGGCTGTGACATTGCCGGGAATGCATGAGTCTATCCAGGGTTTGCCGCCTGTGACATCGTCAGGGATTTCCGGCATTTCCGGTTCTTCTTCTGCGAGACCGGATTCATCCATGCCTGCTTCAGATTCTGCGGACGAAGCCGCTGTCTCCTGACCGGCTTCCGATTCTGCAGACGAAGCCGCTGTCTCCTGAACAGATTCAGCTTCTGCGGATGAAGCTGCTTTTTCGGGACCGGCATTTGAGCACCCGGAAAGACATGCTGTCCCAAATAACATGCATGCAAACAAGAAGGCAAGCAGCCGCTTCATAACCGAACTTTGTTTTTTAATCATCGCACATCTCCTTGCTTAATCTCTCTAAATTGTAAAACTCTGTGTAATCAGGTATCGTTACGGTAATGTCACCATCTTCCGGAAAATTGGGATCTTCAGGGATTGTTATCTCGATGTTCTTAACTGCTCCGTTCTGGTCTTTCGGGAGCAGATCAACATCAACGGGAATACCGTCATCATGCGAAATGCCCGCCTGATCGGTCAGTCTGCATCTCGCTGAACTCATCGTATACAGAAAACCTTCCGGCGTGCCGAATGCGCCTACGCAGCAGGTCCCGCCTCCGCTCTGCTCTCCCAGGATCTTATATCCTGCATCTTTCATAAGAACCGGCAGCATACTTCCGCATGAGTAAGAGGATCTGCTGGTCAAAATCCCAATGTTCAGATCCGGCTTTTTGTCATCTTTGCTGTCGATAACCTTGTCCAGATTGCAGTCTGCGCGGAATGTCTCCTCCCTTATGACGCCGGCATATACATTCTCACTCTTCATAGATACCGTGCTGCTGCCTGTCAGCATCGCAAAGACGGCAAGCATTTCATCTGATAGGCCTCCGCCATTGTTCGAGATATCCAGGATGAAGTTTTTCACCTCCGGATCTGCGGATGCCCGGTCAAGTGCGTCCCTCACGATAAGAACCGAATCAGGAATCCGGTCCTGACCAATATTGTCCATGGCCGGTTTGTCTGCATTTCCTGCATAATAGTCTTCCCAGAGATCTGTGATCTCGCATTGGAATGTGTCTAGTATACACACTGCCGTGTCACCCTGCTTCACGTATGTCTCTTCGCCGCAGTGCAGCATATTCTCCCGCAGAGCCGCTCTTGCGTACATCATTTGCTCATCCCATTCCAGATTGGCCGCAGGTACATCCATGTCATCAAGAAGCGTATCGGTTTCTTCTTTGACCTCAAAATACGCGTCCATCAGTTCTTCATCCGACAGCGCGCTGTTTGTTATATTCTTAAGCGAGGTGTGGCCTCCGTCGCCAAGCAGTTTCTGCAGTCCCGCTATTCCGGCAAAATAATCCGCATAGCTGTCAGACTTCAGAAGTTCTATGATTTTTTTCCCCGGCTTTCCGAGCTCCTGCAGCGCGTACGCCAGGCCGCCTTTCTCCAGATCCTCATGGATATATTCTTTCCCGGGCTTTCCGTAGAAATGATCGATATTAAAGCACAGTTCATTGTACGAGAATTCGATCAGATCTTTCTGCCTCGTGCCGCCCTTTGCCGCGTCCTTCAGACGTGTATTGTAGTAATCGCTGTCATGATCCGAAAAGAGATACGCGTCAGGATTTTCACAGAAATAGAAATTTTCCCCGTTATAAGCGGTGTAGTGGAAATCCGGATCGGACGTCAGGTCAGATATGGTCGCAACAGGGAAATATACATCATCTTCCTCTCCGCGCACATCAATCTCATACTTACCCATATCATAAGATACTTCTTTTTTCTCATATTCAGCTCCGGCAAACGCGAGAAACGGTCCCGTGTCACAATTTTCGCCGGTTAATCCCGCACCCACAAGAGACATCTGATTGATCAATCCGGTAATGTCATCTGTCGTCAGAACATCCGCCTCCACATCGACAACAGCCTCCCCTGTCCCGCTGCGCAAAAGATAAGTGCCGTCTTCTTGTTTTGTCACCTGCATTTTGGGCACGTCCGGTTCCTTTGAATTCTTCAGCACCGTCGCATAATAGTCTTTGATGCTGACATACGGTACATTTGGCTGATCTTCGTAAAACCGCAGCGTGATCTGCCCGTCCCGGATGTTTTCGGAACGTTCGCTGCTTCTGTAAACATTAACCTGCTTTTCCGTGTATTGCAGATCATCATTTACACCATCGTCATGCGTCCCGGCGGCTGATCCGCATCCACAGACAGACAGCGGTAAGAGTATCGTTGCGATGCCCAGGAAAAACCGGCGAACGGTGTGACGTTTTTCAATTGTTTTTAAAATTATCATACCAACACCTGTATATGCTGCTTATTGTGCAGCCGGCTTCACTTCGATCAGCAGGAACCCCAGAAGCAAAAGCGGCTGCCACATTACAAAACGCGAATGCATTATGTGGCAGCCTGTAGCTTACTTTACTCTCACTTTAAATGTTACGGTCTTCACAGCTGATTCTTTGTATTTACTGTTTCCTGCGCCCTTGACTTTGACCTTGACCTTGTAGATACCTTTTTTCATCCTCTCCTGTGAAGGCGTGCCGACAGATGATGTCACATAAGCATAAGGCTCTTCTTCGTTTTCGTGCGGTCGTTTCATCCGGTATATCCGGCTTAAGCGCAAAGGGAATTCCATTTGTTATATAATACCTCAGTTCTTACCACACGGCAATCAGTGCGTAAAAAAACCCGGCCTATAACGAAGAAATCAGAGGCATCATGCCGCTGATTTCTCTGTCATTCACATTGTTTTTATAAGAGCGCATCCTACTTGGGCGCAGCATATCAGGCTTCGTTTTTCAGACGTATTTTCTCTCCATTTCGTCATAAAATGCATGCCTTTGTATGTTTTTTAGTCGTCGTAATCAACATCGCAGTTGAGGATTGCGCCTGTTGCCGGGTTGATATCGTAGCTGTATTCTTTGTTGCCGACACGGAACTCTACATCATAGTCTGTCATGCCATAGTCATCATCGTACTCAAGATGTGTATTTGCGAAGGATACCTGGCCTGCTGTGAGACCTGCATTCTTCAGTGCGATCTCCAGCGCCTGATCTGCGGTGACTTCCTGCGGTGCTGCAGTTTCCGGCTTTGCTGTTGTATTGGCTGCTGCCTTCTTTGCTGCTTTCGCTGCCTTTTTGATGCCGCTGCTTCCTGCAGTGCTTTCATCTCCTGGTAATCTTCCGCATCCATGAGTGTTATAATGAATAGAATTCGATATGCATTGAGAAAGGATACCCGAAATGAATCAACACAACAAAGCAATCCTGTATGTGATCCTGACAGGCCTGGGTTTTTCTCTCATGTCCCTGTTTGTTCGCCTGGCGGGGGATCTTCCGACAATGGAAAAGGCCTTATTTCGAAATGCTGTTGCAGCACTGGTTGCCTTTTCTGCCCTGTTCCGTTCCAAAGAAAAACTGCATCTGCATCAGGGCAGCCTTCCGCTTCTCTTCCTCCGCAGCTGTTTTGGAACTGCAGGACTGATTATCAACTTCTATGTCATAGACCATCTGAATATTGCAGATGCCAATATTCTGAATAAATTGTCACCGTTTTTCGCCATTTTGATGTCTATGGTAATCTTACATGAGATTCCAAAGTATTCCGATTTTGCCTGTGTGATTGTCGCTTTGGCCGGCGCTGTATTTGTGGTACATCCCACGAAAGGGCTTGCTTCCGTTCCCGCTCTGATCGGTGTTCTGGGCGGATTCTGTGCCGGGACTGCTTACACCTGCGTTCGAAAACTCCGCTTATCCGGCGAGCGGGGTCCCATAATTGTACTCTTTTTCTCCGTCTTTTCTCTGATCGTCTGTATACCGGGTACACTGATCAACTTTAAGCCAATGCAGCCACTCCAGCTGGTCTTTCTGATCCTTGCCGGCTGCAGCGCAGCGCTGGGACAATTCTCAGTTACGAAAGCTTATGCACTCGCTCCCGCAAAAGAAATATCGGTCTTTGATTATTCTCAGGTCCTTTTTGCGGCTCTCTGGGGCTTCTTCTTTTTCGGGGAGCGCCCGGATTTGTACAGTGCGATCGGTTACGTTCTGATTCTGGGAGCAGCCATCTATCACTGGAGAAAACAAAATCAGCGGCATCTCTGCCGCTGATTTCTGTTAGTATTCACACTGGATTCTCTCGTATATGAAGACAGCCCGGCAGCAGAATAATACAGCAGCCTGTGATCAATTTCTCTTTGTATAACGTTTCATTCCACAACCAGCCTGGCAAATGCCAGGCCGGTTGTATAAATATTTCAATTCAATTATATAGACCAATCTTTGATTACTCTCCTTCCGGGTCATATTTCAATATGTCGCCGGGCTCACATTCCAGTGCCTTGCAGATACTGGCCAGTGTCGAAAAACGAATGGCATTGACCCTGTTATTTTTGATTTTTGAAAGATTTACATTTGTTATTCCTACTTGATCCGCAAGGTCATTTAGAGACATGTGTCTTCTTGCCATCATGACATCCAGTTCCAGAATGATTTTTCCCATATTCTCCTCCTTACTGTTCATACAGCATCTTAGGTTATATCAGGTCATATCCGGTTCGCATAATCATATCGATGCGCAGCGCGGATCATACAAGACCATCAATGTCTTCCTGCAGTTCCATGCCGTAAGTGAAGAATCTGGACAGACAGATTGCGACAAGACCGACTATGATGAAATGCAGATCCATGGAGCATTCGATCTCCGGGCCCAGTGCAATATGTGCAATGATATCCATAATGAGTCCGACAACAGGAATTGCAATCAGGAAGATACCGATTTCGCGTACCATGCGAATGTTATCCGGCTGGAATGGCGTCTGCCCTTTGGAAAACCTGGTTTTGCCTTCTGTCGTTTTGAAGATCAGATAAATATTACGGCAGATCATTGCCATCAGGGCCATCATGATAAGAATTGTGATGAAGAAGATTGTGTACGCTCCTCTGATTGAATTACCGGCAGAATCAACGGTCATAATGCTAAATCCAAATGAGACCAGATCTTTCCCGGCAGAAGGATCTACATCTGTCAGCTTTGAAATAAAACTGAAATGTCCGCCTGCAATACCGGCAATAATTACGGCAACGATTGCACATCCAACCCAGTAACCCACTTCCGCTATTTTGGATAGAATGGTAACGATTTTATTGAGTTTCATAATGATATCTCCTCCTTTTTCAAAGACAATTATTTCGTTTCGCGTAAATTAATTATCGTTTTTCGATAATCAAAAAATACACCATGTTATCTCGTTTGTCAATATGCTTTTAATGTTATTCGATAATTTTTTATGCTTTTACGAAAAAGCCCCCGGAAAGGCTTAAATTCAAGCTTTTCCCGGGGGATTTCTAAAAAAGTTAGTAGTGAGGAGGACTTGACCAGACTGGAATGCCAAAAGACCTCATGCCATGTTCATTGCAGAGATCACATGGATAGATCCAGGTATGTTCTCGGATTTTCTGCATATGTGAATACCCCATATTAATAGATCTTCCGAATCTCTTCCGTTCCCACCATCTTCTGAAAACTGATCAGGTCTGACTCCTCATGAATAAGCATGATCTCATGAAACTTTCCTGTATCAAGATCACGTAAACCAGCCGTCTGCTCACCGGTACAGATACTGCATCGAATGACCGGCTCCTGTTGCGTCGGATCGTAGTTTATTGTTTCCTCTTTTTTCTTACGAAACAGCATTTTACCAATTCTCCATCAAAACTTTAATTGTTCTTGCGTTTCTTTGCAAACCAGCGGTTAAGATCCATAATACTGACAATGCTTCTTTCTAGTATTCGTCTATATCCTCCGTAAGCCCGTAATACAGTATTTCATTATAACGGGCATTTGCCTCTTCGCTGGCCTTCTTCTCTTTCCACGCATCGATCTCGCTGCGGATCGCAAGCATTTCATAAATGACCGGTCTGCCATGCCGGCTTCCCACTTTCTTTGCTGT
>JAFRGW010000048.1 GCA_017433615.1 Eubacterium sp. | reverse complement strand
GTACAGAAGTATAAGAAGATCTTCACAAAGAAGAATGCAGGAAAGAAGGCAACAGTGAAATAAAGTGAGTTTCTCATAAATCCCTCATAGAACGGAGCAGCCGCATTTCCCGGACAGACAGTCCGGGAGGTGCGGCTGTTTCTGATTTCATGTGGCTTCCCGGCTGACCGTTTCACAGTTGTTCCGTTAAGCTCAGTAATTATATCTGGATTTCAGTCTGTGACTGTTTCAGTGATTCAAAAAAATGAACGGATGTGATATGATTACCATAACAAGCGCAGCGAAAGGAGATCAGCTATGGGAATTTATCTGAATCCGGGAAACAGTATCTTCAGAGAAGTTGTCTGCGGTGATATCTATGTCGATAAGACCATGATGATCAAAGAGACAAATCGGATGATGGACACCGGAAATAAATACATTTGCATGTCGCGCCCGCGCCGGTTCGGCAAGACATTCGCAAGCAATATGCTGTGTGCCTATTATTCCAAAGGCTGTGATTCCGGAGAACTGTTTGCGCCGTTTAAAATCAGCCGGGATCCCTGTTTTGAAGAGAAATTGAACCGGTACAATGTCATTAAAATTGACATGAACAGCGAGTACCAGAATACACTTGACAAAGAAAGAGTTCTGATCCGGCTGACACGTGAGATCCGAAGAGAGATGGAGAGTCAGTTTCCTGAGATCGTCTTTGAAGAAGATGATTCGCTGGCGCAGTGTATCCTGAGAATCTATACCAAAACGGAGCAGACGTTTATTCTGCTGATCGACGAATATGATGTGTTTGTCCGGGAACAGGTCAGTGAAAAGTTGTTTCAGGAGTATTTATCCTTCTTAAACGGGCTGTTTAAAAGTGATACGTTGCGGCCTGCGATTTCACTTGCCTATCTGACAGGCATCCTGCCGGTTGTACGTGACAAGATCCAGTCTAAGCTGAATAATTTCCGCGAGTATACCATCCTGAATGCCGGCCCGTTCGCGGAATTTGTCGGATTCACCGGAGAGGAAGTTGAGAATCTCTGTAACGAACATGGTATCAGTTATGCTGAGTGCCGTCTCTGGTACGATGGTTACCGGCAGCACGGATATGAAATATACAATCCGGAATCAGTCGTCAGATGTATCGAGGACAGAAGTTTTGGCAGTTACTGGGGAAAGACATCTTCCTATGAGGTCATCTCGGACCGGATCCGTCAGAATTTTGCCGGCACAAAGGAAGCAGTCATTCAGATGCTGGCGGGCGAAAACATCGATGTTAATGTGACCAGTTACCTGAACACAATGAACTCATTCCGGACACGGAATGATGCATTTACCTACTTGATCCATGTCGGATATCTGGCTTATGATAATGAAACCGGAACATGCCGGATACCGAATAAGGAAGTGCGCCAGGAATGGTTCAATGCTGTAGAGACGGATGAGGAATACAAAGTGACGAACGAAATCATCCAGTCCTCCAAAGAGCTGCTGGCGGAGACCATGCGCGGCAATGCAGACGTTGTCGCAAAAGCGCTGGATGTTTCGCATATCCATGTCACATCCAACCGCAGCTACAACAATGAGGATGCCTTGCAGAGTGCAATTTATCTGGCATTTATCTATGCCCTGAACCGATATACCGTTATCAAAGAAATGACGACAGGTAAAGGATTTGCGGATGTCGTCTTTATTCCGCGGTATGCGGGCGATCCGGCGATGGTGATCGAGCTGAAGCGGAACGACTGCACCGAGAGCGCACTGGATCAGATTCATCAGAAGCAGTATTTCGACAGTCTGCAGCATTATCAGGGAAACCTGCTGCTGATCGGAATCAATTACGATGAAAAAGAGAAAACACATACCTGTGCGATCGAGCAGGTAACGAAGGAAACTGCTGTCTGTGGATAATATCTGAAAGCATTTCCTGCTCCATAACCCATCATAATTTTGCACAGACCATAACGCCGGCATGTCGGAAATTCCTTTAAAATCAAGGGATTCCGGCATGTTTGCTAATGTAATTCCAAATCACGGAGCGGGAAAAGATCCGCGAAGTCATGCGGTTTCCGTTTGTTTCGGTGATTCAAAAAAATGAGTGGATGTGATATGATTACCATAACGAGTAATTGGAAGTCGAAGGAGACCAGCCATGGGTATTTATCTGAATCCGGGATATGAAAATTTCAGACGAATTGTTTCTGCGGACATCTATGTTGACAAGACCATGATGATCAAAGAAACGAACCGGATGATTGATATCGGGAATAACTATATCTGCATGTCACGTCCCCGCCGGTTCGGCAAGACATTCGCGAGCAATATGCTGTGCGCGTATTATTCCAAAGGCTGTGATTCCGGAGAACTGTTTGCGCCGTTTAAAATCAGCCGGGATCCCTGTTTTGAAGAGAAACTGAACCAGTACAATGTCATAAAAATTGACATGAACAGTGAGTATCAGAATACGAAAGATAAAGAAAAACTGATTGACCGGCTTACAGGAAAGATCAAAAGGGAACTGGAAAAGGCTTTTCCTGATATTGCTTTCGAAGAGGATGATACACTGGCAGAATGTATTCTGCAGGTATATGCCGAAAAGGAACAGCTTTTTGTTATCATTCTGGACGAGTATGATGTTTTGGTACGTGAAAAAGTCAGCGGGCAGTTGTTTCAGGAGTATCTTTCATTTTTGAATGGGCTGTTCAAAAGTGATACGGTACGGCAGGCAATTGCACTTGCTTATCTGACCGGCATCCTGCCGGTTGTACGCGACAAGATCCAGTCGAAGCTGAATAATTTCCGCGAGTATACCATCCTGAATGCCGGACCGTTCGCTGAATATGTCGGATTCACCGGCGATGAAGTCGAAAATCTTTGCAATGAACATGGTATCAGTTATGCTGAGTGCCGTCTCTGGTACGATGGTTACCGGCAGCACGGATATGAAATTTACAATCCGGAGTCGGTGGTCAGATGTATCGAAGACAGAAGTTTTGGCAGTTACTGGGGCAAGACATCTTCTTATGAGGTCATCTCGGACCGGATCCGTCAGAATTTTGCCGGCACAAAGGAAGCAGTCATTCAGATGCTGGCTGGCGAATACGTAGATGTGGACGAAGGGTCTTATCTGAATACGATGACAGATTTCTCAAGCAAGGATGATATATTTGGTTATTTGATGCATCTTGGATATCTGGCGTATGAGCAGGAAACCCGCACGTGTCATATCCCGAATAAAGAGGTGCGGGAGGAATGGTTCCGGGCGCTGAAAAAAACAAGTGAGTATGAGACAACGGATCAGATTATTCAGTCCTCTAAAGAACTGCTGGCGGAGACCATGCGCGGCAATGCGGACGCTGTTGCAAAAGCGCTGGATGTTTCACACATCCATGTCACATCTAACCGCAGCTACAACAATGAGGATGCCCTGCAGAGTGCCATTTATCTGGCGTTTATCTATGCGCTAAACCGATATACCGTTATCAAAGAAATGACGACAGGTAAAGGATTTGCGGATGTCGTCTTTATTCCGCGGTATGAGGGTGATCCGGCGATGGTGATCGAGCTGAAGCGGAATGACTGCACGGAAAGTGCACTGGATCAGATTCATCAGAAGCAGTATTTTGACAGCCTGCAGCATTATCAGGGATACATGCTGCTGATCGGAATCAATTACGATGAAAAAAAGAAAACACATACCTGTGCGATCGAGCAGGTGACGAAGGGAACTGCTGTCTGACAGCAGTTCCTGTTGTATAGCTGTTGTATATGCATCATGATCCTTTACTTTGCCGCTTTATTGTGATAAACTTATCTGGTTATGAAATTGCATTTTTAAAGATAAAAGCATTATTTGTGCCCGGGCGGATTGTTTTTTGATCCGAATTGAGACACCGGACGGATTTTATGCGGGAGGAAGGTGTACAATGAAACAACTGATGTTGGGCAACAAGGCGGTTGCCAGAGGTCTGTATGAGGCGGGATGCTGTTTTGTGTCCAGCTATCCGGGAACACCGAGTACAGAAGTTACGGAAGAAGCAGCAAAGTATGATGAGATATACTGCGAGTGGGCGCCGAATGAGAAGGTGGCCATGGAAGCGGCGTTTGGTGCCTGTCTTGCGGGCAGACGTTCGTTTTGCGGCATGAAGCATGTCGGTCTGAATGTTGCGGCTGACCCTCTTTATACGATGTCTTATACAGGCGTAAATGCCGGTATGGTAATTGTCGTCGCCGATGACGCGGGCATGCATTCTTCGCAGAATGAGCAGGATTCCCGTCATCATGCGATCGCTTCGAAGGTGCCGATGCTTGAGCCGGCGGATTCCGCGGAATCACTGGAATTTGCGAAGCTGGCTTATGAGCTCTCAGAGGAGTTCGACACACCGGTCATCCTGAAGATGTGCACACGCGTCGCACATTCCCAGTCAGTTGTTGAGACGAGTGACCGCGTTGTGCCGGAGCGCAAGGCATATGAGAAAAATATCCCGAAGTATGTCATGATGCCGGGCAACGCAAAGCGCCGTCATCCGTTTGTGGAAGAGCGCACAAAGAAGCTGGCTGCCTGGGCTGAGACCGCACCGGTGAACCGTGTGGAAATGGGCGGCACAGAGATCGGCATCATCACATCTTCTACCTCTTACCAGTATGTAAAAGAAGTATTCGGCGACAGCGTTTCTGTCCTGAAGCTCGGCATGGTCAATCCGCTTCCGGAAAATCTCATTCGTGATTTTGCGGGCAAGGTAGACAAGCTGATTGTAGTTGAAGAGCTGGATCCGATCATCGAGAATTACTGCAAGGCACTCGGCCTGGAAGTATCCGGCAAGGATGTGCTGCCGATGATTGACGAGTTCTCACAGAACCTGATTGCGAAAGCGCTCGGCAAGGAGCCGCACACCGGACGGAAGCTCGATGATCAGATCCCGATGCGTCCGCCTGTTATGTGTGCAGGATGTCCGCACCGCGGTCTGTTCTATACACTGAATAAGAATAAATGTACGGTTCTCGGCGATATCGGATGCTACACGCTCGGCGCTGTTGCACCGCTTTCCGCAATAGATATGACCCTCTGCATGGGCGGCTCCGTCAGCGCGATCCACGGCTTCAACAAAGCCGGCGAGGGCGAGAATGAAGGAAAGACAGTCGCTGTTATTGGTGATTCCACTTTTATGCATTCCGGTATGACCGGTCTTGCAAATATTGCATACAACCAGTCCAATTCGACGGTTATCATTCTGGATAACTCCATTACCGGCATGACCGGCCACCAGCAGAATCCGACGACCGGATACAACATCAAGGGCGATCCGGCGGGCAAGATCAATCTGGAAGCCCTCTGCAAGGCAATGGGATTCAACCGCGTCCGCGTCGTAGATCCGTATAACCTCGCAGAATGCGACGCTGCCATCAAGGAAGAACTGGCAGTCGAAGAGCCGTCGGTCATCATTTCCAGAAGACCGTGCGCACTGCTGAAATACGTGAAGCACAATACACCGCTCGAAGTCAACCGCGACAAGTGCGTCGGCTGCAAGTCCTGCATGCGCATCGGCTGCCCGGCGATTTCGATCAAGGACGGCAAGGCAAATGTAGACCAGACACTCTGCGTCGGATGCGACGTCTGCACACAGATGTGTAAGTTTGATGCGTTTGAGAGGAAGTAAGATATGGAAACAAAAAATGTTATGATTGTAGGTGTCGGCGGTCAGGGATCGCTTCTGGCCAGCAAGCTGCTCGGACAGCTTCTGCTGGACGCCGGCTATGATGTAAAGGTATCTGAGGTGCACGGCATGTCCCAGCGCGGCGGCAGTGTTGTGACGTATGTTCGATATGGTGATAAGGTTGCGTCTCCGGTAATTGATGAGGGTGAGGCGGACTACATCGTCTCCTTCGAGCTGCTTGAGGCTGCAAGATGGCTGCCGTTCCTGAAGGCGGACGGACAGATTGTCACAAACATTCAGCAGATCGATCCGATGCCGGTCATCACAGGCGCGATGGAGTATCCGGAGAATCTGGTGGAAAAAATGAAAGCGACCGGCGCAAAGGTCGACGCACTCGACTGCCTCGCACTGGCGGAGCAGGCAGGATCTTCCAAGGCCGTCAACCTCGTGCTGATGGGACGCTTGTCTCACTACTTCGATATGCCAGATGAGGCATGGCAGAAAGCCATCGATACCGTTGTTCCGGAGAAGTTCCGCGCGATGAATAAGGTGGCATTTGAACTCGGAAAGAATGCGTAAGCATTTTTATACAGCAACTCATCGACTTAGTCAGGAAAAGGAGTAACAAAGCAGCATGGAACGTTACTATCAGCCGGAGATCGAATGTGCCTCCCGCGAGGAGATCATTGCGATCCAGAACAAAAAACTCGTTGAACAGGTAAAGCACGTTTGGGAAAATGTGCCGTACTACCGCAAGAAGATGGAAGAGAAGGGCGTGACCCCGGATGATATCAAGTCAATTGAGGATCTGCATAAGCTTCCGTTTTTGAGCAAGACGGATCTGCGTGATGCATATCCGTACGGCCTTCTGGGCGTGCCGCTCGAGGACTGCGTCAGAATCCATTCCACATCCGGAACGACCGGCAAGCGCGTCGTTGCATTCTATACGCAGGATGATATTGATATGTGGGATGAGTGCTGTGCGCGCGCAATCACAGCAGCAGGCGGAACAAAAGAGGATGTCTGCCAGGTTTCTTATGGTTTCGGACTGTTTACCGGCGGCGCAGGCCTGAACGGCGGCAGTCACAAGGTGGGATGTCTGACGATCCCGATGTCTTCAGGAAACACAGAGCGTCAGATCATGTTCATCCGCGATCTGAATGCGACAATTCTCTGCTGTACGCCGTCTTACGCGGCATATCTCGGAGAAACCATGAAGGAAATGGGACTTTCTCCGGAGGAGATTCCGCTGAAGGCCGGCATTTTCGGCGCAGAGGCATGGAGTGAGGAAATGCGCCGCGATATCGAGAAGACACTCGGCATCAAAGCATATGATATTTACGGTCTGACCGAGCTGTCCGGACCGGGCGTCTCCTTCGAGTGCTCCGCACAGCAGGGTATGCACATTAATGAGGATCACTTCATTGCCGAAATCATTGATCCGGACACCGGCGAGGTTCTGCCGGACGGAACGCAGGGTGAGCTGGTATTTACATCGATCGATAAAAAGGCATTCCCGATGATGCGCTACCGCACAAAGGATATCTGCGTTCTGACCAGAGAAAAATGCAGCTGCGGCCGTACCCATGTCAGAATGGCGAAACCGCGCGGACGTTCCGATGACATGCTCATCATCCGCGGCGTCAACGTATTCCCGTCTCAGATCGAGACCGTTTTGATGAACAACGGCTACCCGGCAAACTATCAGATCATCGTAGACCGCAAGAACAACACCGACACCTTCGATGTTCACGTAGAGATGACACCTGAGATGTTCACCGATAACGTCGGTGAGATCATGGAACGCCAGAAACAGCTCGTAGACGGCCTGAAATCCATGCTTGGCATCAAGGCAAAAGTCACACTCGTCGCGCCGAAGAGCATTCAGCGCAGCGAGGGCAAGGCTGTCCGCGTCATCGACAAGCGTAAGATCTAACGAAAGGAGTAAACATCCATGAGTGTAAAACAAATCTCCATTTTTGTTGAAAACAGACCGGGTGCCATGCATGAGATGACCAACGTGCTGGCAGAAAACAAAATTGATATGCGTGCACTTTCTCTGGCAGAGACAGAGGGCTTCGGTATCGTGCGTATCATCGTAGATGATGCGTATGAGGCGACAACTGTTCTGAAAGAGGCCGGCTATATCAATAAGCTGACACCGGTTGTCGTCGTGGCAATTCCGGATGAGACAGGCGGACTGAATAAGGTTCTGTCGCTGTTCACAGAAAATGAGATTAACGTCGATTACATGTATGCAATTCTCGGCGGCAAGGAGATCAACGAGGCATATATGATCTTCAAGGTAGATGATCCGAAGAAGGCAGAATCTGTTCTGCGGGCAAAAGGGATCCGCATCGTCCAGCAGGAGGAGATGGCTGCGCTGTGATTGCATAGATTGAATCGCGGTCTCTATCTGCGCTGTAATGGCAGAGATTGAATTGCGGTCTCCGGCCGCAAAAGCTGCAGGCTGTGCATCGCAGTGAAGCTGAACAGAAACAAAAAACGGGCAGGGTGGTCAAAACACCCTGCCCGCAGTTATTTAAATATCTTTTTTATTATGCTGTGCGAAAAATGACGTTTTTATACCGGGCGAGTCCGTAGTAGAGCAAAAGTCCCAGCACGCCGCAGGAAATGACCTCTCCGACGCCGACAGTCAGCATCATGAACGGAACCGGCAGCAGAATGCCATATGCGTAGCGCAGTACAAACGGAACAATCACTGTATTTGCGGCGATTGGCGGAACCGGCGCAAGGAACGGATGCGCATTGCGCAGCTTCCAGGTAAAGAATGCGCCGATCAGTGTGGCGAGGCTTCCGAAGATGATATCCGGAAGCAGTGCGCCGCCGAGCATATTGCCGAGCAGACAGCCGACAAACAGACCCGGAATCGCAGCCGGCGTGAAGACCGGAAGGATCGTGAGTGCCTCAGAGATGCGTACCTGGATCTCGCCGAATGAGAACGGCGCAAAGATATAGGTAAGCACGACATAGATGGCGGCAATCAGCGCCGCCTGTGTGATAAACGTTACTTTTTTGTCTTTCATATTCAGTTTTTCTCCTTAGTTTTGTTTTACGTGAGGATGGTTTCGAACTCACGGATTTTGTGCCACAGATACCAGTGGGATATGAATCTGAAGCGTTTATCAAGATAGCACAGAACGGGTAATAAGTCAATGGAAGCTTGTAAAACTGTGCGCAAAACACGAATAAAATACGGATTAGGAAAGATGTCAAATATGGAATCAAATAGGGAAGAAAATTGAATATTTGTGAGAGAACAGAAAATCTGTTAAACTGAAGACGGTATCCCGGTCACGGAAGAGCAAAGACATTGTCATGTGAACAAACAAGCCTATGAATGTTGAGATGAAGAAACCGATTCTGGAAAACTGCACCTATGTGAACTGGCTGGAGTATCCCGGCTATATTATGATGCACCGGCATGACATGCTGGCAGAGGTAACACTTATTGTCCACGGAAAAGGAAGATATGCAGTCAATAATCATCTCTATGATGTAAAAGTCGGTGATGTGATTTTGAGCGGAGCCGGTGTCGTGCATGACGCATTCATGCAGGAACGGGAGCATTACGGAACGCTGACGATCCAGCTTTCCGGGCTGCAGATGCCGGGCTGCAAAACCGGGCAGTTTCTCGCAGAAGACCAGGTGCCCGTATTTCATCTTCCGAAGCAGTATCCGGAGCTCAGGCGGCAGATGTCAGAGATTCAGGTGATGTTCGGAAGAGAAGACGAAGAATATCAGGAAGCGTGTCAGGAAAAAGCCGAAATTGTCCTGAAACAGGTTGCGGAAATGATACATGACAGCGACCGTCCGGTGCAGAAAGTAGACTCCTTCTGTCTGGAAATCGAAAGATACATCAACGAGCACTATGCAGAAGATCTGTCTCTCGAATCCATTGCTGCGGCATTTTATGTCAGTACATTCCATTTGTCGCATCTCTTCAAAAAAGAGACGGGATACAACTTTAAACAGTACCTGATGCGGATGCGGATCGGAGAGGCACAGAAGATTTTTACATACGAAAAAAATGCAAGAATCGCAGATGTCGCAGTGCGTGTCGGATATGAAGACGCGGCCTACTTCTCACGCGCTTTCCAGAAAGAAACGGGCATGTCGCCCAAGGAATATAAAAATTATATCAGTGTTATGAGATGATATAAGAAATCAATAACGGGGCTGCAATTGCAGCCCCGCGTTTCAATTTATTCGTACTTGCCGTACATACCTTCAACAATCTCGTGGCACAGATCTGTCCATTTGCGGAAACGATACGGATCGTTCTGGATGGTATGGGTATCCTTCAGAATGTATTCGCATGCGGTTCCCTTTGCGTCGGTCAGGCGCTGTGTAATATACTCGCGCTGGTGCGGCTCGTCCCATCCGTTTGTGACAAGTGACGGATTCGGCTTGTTGGAGAAGATTGCCTTCATACCGATCTGGTCAGCCATGGATTTTACATCCGCCCACGGTGCGACGGAGATACGGCGCATGTTCTTGATGGTGAAGACATCATCCAGTTTGTTTTCCAGATTCTCACAGCAGCCATATGCGGAGAGACCGTATTTCTCAAGGAACGGTCTTTCATAGTCAATAGCAAATTCGCGGTGGGTCTCCGGAGAGACAACGACGAATTCCTGTGATTCTGCGGATGCCCACAGGCACTCATTCGGGATGAAGCCGTTCGGATCTTCCGGAATCGGCGGGAGATCATTGGTGTATCCGTAACCGCCGGTACCGATGTACTGGCAGGTATTGTTGGAAGCCAGCAGGCATCTTCTGCTCAGTTCATCATAGTAATCATTGTACAGATCCATGATCCGCTTAACGATGGAGTGCATCTCATCCGGATAATCATAAATATCATACAGTGTGTTCTGATAACCGCGGATCGCCGTGTACTGGCGCATCAGGTTGGAGCAGACATAGCTGATGCCGACATACTGAACATCGAGGATGTCGCCGAGCAGCTCTTTGTGAAGCGCATAGCGCTCATTGGATTTTTCTTCTTCAAATATGATCGGCGCGATGGTGATACGCTGTGCGACGTCCGGATCTTCCAGATCATCTTCTTCAATCAGCGGATCAAATTCGACAGCCTCATCGGACCACTTGAAATCCGGTGCCCACAGGAACGGCATATCGGAAATGGTGGGGAGACGGCGGAACGGGTTTGCAAAGGTCGGCGGTACACTCTTGCCGTCTACCTGGAAATCGATATCACTGATAATCTTTTTGCAGTCCCAGCGAAGCTCTGCCGGAACATCGTCGTGGATGACTTCTGCGCGGAAGATACGTGCGCGGAGTTCCCACTCAATCTCACGCATCTCGGCATTGCTGCATTTCAGGGAAGCCGGCGGAACCAGCTCACGCCAGGAACCTTCCGGAGAACACATGATAACCGGATAATCTGTCTTCAGATCGTTATGTGCGTACCACAGTTTTCTGCGGCGCTCCATCTCCGGCTGGTTTGCATATTCTGCAAGCTTTTTGGCGAGCTCGCGGACAACCTGTCTCTCTTCGTCAGTAATAACACCCAATAATGACATACATACCTCCTTAACCCGTGAATATATGATTTGAAAATTCAATCAAACAGTAAGCATACATCCGGCAGAATTTCCATCAGATGATTTCCTTAACTTATGCTGTAATCCTATCAGAGACCAGCACAAAATAAAATGGATTAACTTGTTATTTTGTGCTATGTGGATTTATTTTTTGCGGTGTGCTATCATCAGAAAAGCGATGGAATAACGGAAGAACGATAGTTTGATAAGGAATAATATGAAGAAGATATCACATACAGTGATCGGGATTCTGGCGCATGTTGACGCCGGTAAGACGACACTGTCAGAAGGAATTTTATATAAAACGGGTACAATCCGGAAGGCGGGCCGCGTAGACCATGGCGATGCTTTTCTGGATACAGAAGCACTGGAAAAGCAGCGTGGGATCACGATTTTCTCCAAACAGGCAGAGTTTTCGGTAAACGGAAGGTCCTTTACACTTCTGGATACACCGGGCCACGTCGATTTCTCGCCGGAAATGGAGCGGACGCTGCAGGTGCTGGACTGTGCAGTTCTGGTAATCAGTGCGCCGGAGGGTGTAAACGGCCGCGTGCGTCAGCTCTGGAAACTGCTGGAGCATTATGAGATTCCGGTGATCCTGTTCATCAATAAAATGGACCAGCCCGGGACAGACAGGGAAGCTGTGCTCGCAGAGTTGCAGAATCGCTTCGGAGAGGGATGCATTGATTTTCAGCAGAATCTATCAGATGATGACGTTCAGGAGCAGATTGCGGTCTGTGATGAAGAAGTACTGGCTCATTATCTGGAAGACGGACAGATCGGACCGGATGACATACGGAAAATGTTGCGGCAGCGAAAGCTGTTTCCATGTTATTTCGGCGCGGCACTTCAGATGGAAGGGATTGATGATCTGCTGACAGGAGTCGCGGAATATGCCGGAATATCTGATAAAAAATCAGATGAAAGATCAGATGCCGATCTGGACGGGAATACAGGAGGTCAGGAAAACCCTGCCGGAACAGGTAAGAAACAAGAAAGCAGCGCCCGGGAAAATGGATTTGCAGCGCGTGTTTTTAAAATCACGCGTGACCAGCAGGGTATGCGTCTGACGTGGATCCGTCTGCTTGACGGGACGCTGAAAGTCAAATCCATGCTGCAGACCGGTACGGACGGGAGTACCGAGAAGATCGATCAGATCCGCATCTACTCCGGCAGCGGTTATGAAATGGTGCAGGAGCTGGATACCGGAAGAATTGCCGCACTGACCGGTCTGGAGAATTCCTTTGCGGGGCAGGGACTGGGCAGTGCAGAAAACGGTACTGCCGAGATTCTGCAGCCGGTTTACAACAGTGTGGTGATCCTGCGTGAAGAGGGCGACCGGCCGCATGTTCTGCAGGCACTGCGGATTCTGGAAGAGGAAGAGCCGCTTCTCCGTGTGACGGTAAATGAAGATACGAAGGAAATGCAGGTCGGGATCATGGGAGAAGTGCAGACACAGATTCTGCAGCAGATCCTCGAGAAGCGTTTTGGCCTTCACGTACGTTTTGGGGAAGGAAGAATTGCATATCGTGAGACCATTGCGGATGTGACAGAGGGTGTCGGACATTTTGAACCGCTGCGCCACTATGCCGAGGTACATCTCCTGATGGAGCCGGGAGAGCCCGGAAGCGGCCTGCAGTTTGCTGCTGACTGCAGCACGGATTTACTGGCGCTGAACTGGCAGCGACTGATTCTGACCCATCTGGAGGAACGGGACTGGCAGGGTGTGCTGACAGGCAGTGAACTCACAGATGTAAAGATTACAGTGATCGGCGGCAGAGCGCATGAGAAGCATACAGAAGGCGGAGATTTCCGGCAGGCGACGTACAGGGCAGTCCGGCAGGGCCTGATGACAGCAAAAAGCATTCTGCTCGAGCCGGTATATCAATATGAAATCAGACTTCCTGCAGGACTGGTCGGACGCGCCATGACGGACATGGAGCGCATGGGCGGAACCATCAATCCGCCGGAGACGACAGGAGAAGAGGCGGTTCTTTCCGGAACTGTTCCGGCTTCTGAACTGCTCGGGTATCAGACAGAACTGACCTCCTATACAGGCGGTGCCGGACAGCTGACCACCAGTGTAGCGGGTTTCTTCCCGTGTCACAATGCGGATGAGATTATTACAGCGCAGGCCTATGATCCGGACGCGGATACGGCGAATCCCTCCGGGTCTGTGTTCTGTTCCCATGGTGCGGGTGTGATCATCCCGTGGGATGCAGTGCGTGAATACATGCATGTTGATACCGGATGGCGTCCGGGCATGCGCCGCACCGATGACGGCGGCTGGATCATGCCGGATGACGGAGATGGCACAGGCAGACGAATGCGCGATGCGTATGGAGGTACCGGTACGGCGGAAGATGATCTGCTCGAACAGGCAGTTTCTGCGCAGGAGATCCGCCAGGCCAGACAGCGGCAGGAAGAAGCTTCTCTGAGCTTTAAGGAGCGGGAGCAGCGGCGCGGTGCGGCCGAGAAAGAATTGAAAGAAATCTTTGAGCGCACCTACGGAGCGGTCCGGACGCAGTCCGGCAAGGTATCCGGTACGCTGGACCGCACAGAGAATCCGGACGACGAGACTGTCTATGACCAGGCCTGGCGCGATTACCGGAGACAACAGAAGAGCGGGAAAAAAGCAGACGCGAAGACGGCCGCGGCAGAGCGGGCAGACTGGAAGAAGAACCGTACCGGCGGCGGAAAACAGCGGTGTCTGCTGGTTGACGGATATAATATTATTTTTGCCTGGGAGCATTTAAAAAAACTGGCACAGAAGAATATTGATTCTGCCAGAGATGCCCTGATGGATATTCTTTCGGATTATCAGGGTTACGACGGATGCACGCTGATTCTTGTGTTTGACGCCTATAAAGTGCGCGGCGGCGAGCGGCATATCCTGAAATACCATAACATCAATGTGGTTTATACAAAGGAAGCTGAGACGGCGGATGCCTACATCGAAAAAACGGTGCATGAAATCAGCAGAAATTATGAGGTGACCGTTGCGACGTCGGACAGCCTTGAGCAGATGATCATTCTTGGAGCAGGTGCTTCCCGCATTTCGGCTAGAGAACTTGAGAAAATGACCGCCCGTGCCCGGCGCGAGGCAAAAGAAACCTATGAGGCGGGAAGAGAGGGAAAAACACTGAGCCGCCTGCTGGATCACGTTCAGCCGGAACTGGCAGAACAGCTGGAAGAGATCAGGCGGGGAGAAACACAGGATCAGCCGGAGAAAGGATCGTGAACATATGCCCGATGCGAATATAACCAAAAGTGCACTGGCAGCTTCTATGAAGAAGCTGATGATGGAAAAACCTTTCGATAAAATCAGTGTCATCGATATCTGCAGGGGCTGCGGGATGAACCGAAAGAGTTTTTATTATCATTTTAAGGATAAATACGATCTGGTAAACTGGATTTTCTATATGGATTTCATCACAATGATGACTTCACACAGCTACACAGTCGGATGGGAACTTCTCGGGGTTGTGGCGGAGATGTTTTATCAGAATCAGGATTTTTACCGCGCGGCGTTCCGGATTGAAGGGCAGAATTCGTTCCGGGAGTATCTGAATGAATCGATGATACCGATTGCCTCCTTCTATCTGAGTGATATCTCGGAGGATCCGGAAGATGAAGAATTGTTTATGGCCATGTTCTGTGAAGCCTATATCTCGATTGTTGAACGCTGGCTGCAGAATGGATGCAGACAGACGCCGGACGAATTCGCCGGACGCCTGCATGCGATGGTTCGCGGAATTGCGCGGAAAGTTGTAGAATCCGAAGAGATGGAGACAGATCTTTACCGGAAAAAGTAACAGTTCCGGAGATATTTTCAAAGACTGATTTTTATTTCTTAGGCAGTGCGAATGAGAGCATCTGACGGAGTGACAATGTGTGCCGGTATTCCATGACAGTATCATCTTTTGTCAGAATGTCACCGTTTTCGAGCAATTCGAAATAACAGGTTTCTTCTGACACAAACTTGTTTAAAATCATGGCATCACAGGACAGCTCCAGCGGGATAAACGGATACAGCGGCTGCGTGCGCAGCCGGCGCACATAATTGCCCATGCGCAGCCGCGTCTCCTGACTGCAGGTTTCCGCGGGGACAAGCATGACCATGGCAGCGTCATTCTGATTGAGGGTATCAGTCCGGCTTCCGAGAATCCACTGGTCGGCAGTGGCGTCGGTATAAGTATCATAAATGCCGTAGAATAATTTGCCTGCCTGCATACCGCGCACATTCTCGTCTGTGTGAGATCCCTGTGCGCGGAAATAAAAGAGTGTATTCGTACACATTGCCATCTGATGAAACTGCGTGTTATCAATTATAGTGTCCGGCAGCATACAGACGAAGGCAGAATCACTGTTTTCCGCAAAAATGCGGAGAAGATCGGTTGTCCTGGAGGTCTGACCTTCCAGCAGGATGATAAACGTATAGATGCCGAGATCATTTCCCTGTTTGACAAACTGTGAAATATCAGCGGCATCAATGCTGGTGGCCTGCGAAGGGTTTGTATGAAGAATCAGACACCACGGTATATAGAAGGAAGCTGACGCTTCATTTTCTTTGATGATTTTTGCACCGAATGTCAGCGAATTATAGCCGACATTGATGAAGAAATTTTTCAGGCCCTTCCGGTCAATGTGGCGGCTGAAACGGTCGATTGCCGTATAATACGGGCTGTCGTCGTTGCGCAGCAGATCCTGTACAATGTCGTAGACAGAGTTGAGTGTTTCTGTTTTTTTGGAAAAGCTCCGGCCAAGATCTGCAAGTTTGCGGATACTGCGCTGCGGATCTTCGGCGACCTCACGAAGGGTGCGGTCTACGGTTGCATCGATGATGGCGCGGGTGATATTATTAGGCTTCATGTGAATCCTTCCTTATATATTGTAACAATCCGGGAGATGCATTTACATCCGGATTGAGAGGGGAAGCGCAGATGCGGTGCCCCTGCTGCTTTCGGTATCATATCATCTCAACGATACCACATAAATATCAATAAAAAAACGGACAGCTTCCGGTATTTGTCCGAAATGAAGCTGTTATGAAAGCAGTTAAGACCTCCGAATAAGAAGCAGGACAAAGGAGAGAAAATGAATACACAAATGAGCAGAGAGGGGAATCCGCTCGGAACGGTTCCGGTATCAAAGCTGCTGAACAGTTTTGCGATTCCGAGTATTATCGCAATGCTGGTCAGTTCACTGTACAATATCGTCGATCAGTTCTTCATCGGCAGAAGTGTGGGAGAACTGGGCAATGCGGCGACAAACATTACGTTTCCGCTGTCAATCTGCTGCATTTCCATAGCGTTGCTCTGCGGAATCGGCGGAGCGGCGGCTTTCAACCTCTCGATGGGCGCCGGAAATGACGAAAAGGCAGGGTATTATATCGGAAACGCGGCGAGTATCATGCTGATCGGCGGTGCGGTTCTCGGAGTGATCGCATTGCTGTTCACAGATCCGCTTCTGCGGTTTTTCGGATCACCGGAGGAGGTGCTGCCGTATGCCCGTACCTATATGCGGGTGTGTGCCTGCGGATTTCCGTTTATGGTTCTGTCGGCAGGCGGCGGTCATCTGGTGCGTGCGGATGGAAGCCCCAGGTACTGTATGGTGATCAATATAACCGGTGCGGTGATCAATACCGTTCTGGATGCGCTGTTCGTGTTCGGATTTCACTGGGGAATGTTCGGTGCGGCGTTTGCGACGATCCTTGGACAGATTGCCGCGTCACTGCTGGTTCTTCGCTATCTGGCAGGTTTCCGGACAGTGAAGCTGATGCGGCAGCATTATATTCCGCACAGAGAATATGCAGGACGTCTGGCTTCGCTCGGAACGGCCCCATGTATTACACAGCTGTCGCTGATGGTGTTCCAGATCGTTATGAATAAGAGCCTGAAATACTATGGATCCCTTTCGGAATACGGAGAGTCAATCCCGATCGCCTGCGTCGGTATTATCTCGAAGGTTTCACAGGTGGCATTTTCCTTTGTCATCGGTATTTCGCAGGGTATGCAGCCGATCGTAAGTTTTAACTACGGCGCCCGCAATTACGGCCGCGTACGCAGGACGTATCTGCTTGCACTGCGGAACAGTGCCGTGATTACAGTTACCGCATTTCTGCTTTTTCAGATTTTTCCGCGGCAGATCATCGGAATCTTCGGGAAAGGGTCCGACATGTATTTTAAATTCGGTATCCGGTATTTCCGGGTATATCTGTTCTTTATGTTTCTGTGCTTCCTGCAGCCGATGACATCTAATTTCTTCACGGCAATCGGGAAACCCAGAAAGGGTATTTTCCTTTCCCTGACCCGCCAGATCATTTTCCTGGTGCCGCTGATTCTGATTTTTCCGCTGTTTATGGGGATCGACGGAATCATGTACGCGGGTCCTGTCGCAGACCTGATGGCGGCCATCGCCGCACTTGTCATGGCCAGAATGGAGTTTGCAAGACCGGAATTCCGGAATGCATGACAGCGGGATGGATCGGAGTGAGGATCGGAGTGCATTGTCATCGGAACCTTGCAATGTAAATATCTTTGCGGTATAATTGAAAAGCTAGACCGAAATTACAGCCGGAACTGCCAGATCAGTTCCGTTTGGTAAAAGACGAATCAAAGAGGAGAAGATTCAATGGCGAGGTTTTTAAAAGTAGTTGTCCGTATCCTGCTGATTCTGATGGTGCTTGCCGGCGCTGCACTGCTGGTTCCGCCGTTTGCCGGGATTGATACCGTTGTTGTCGAAGACGAGACCACAGGCAACGAGGAACGCGGAACCGTAATCTATGCGAGATCGGTTGATCCTTCTGAACTGGAGGCGGGCGATAAGCTGCTGCGCGTCACAGAGGACAGAGCAGTTAATACTTATATAATCAGAGGCTATGACGGAAGTTCCCGTACCATCACAGCTGTACGCGGTGAGGGCGGTGAGGAAGAAGAATTGCATGCAACCGGTACGGTGCGAAGAATTCTGTTCATGGTACCGTATCTCGGATTTCTCTCGATTGCCACGCAGTCTATGACGGGACTGATGATCCTCGGCGGCTGTATCCTGATCCTGATTATTCTCTTCGTGATTGCAGAACTGCTGAGCGGGGATGACGATGACGAAGAAGATGAGGAGGATGAAGAAGAGGACGATCAGTACTTCGCGGAACTGTACAGCCGGAAAGGCGATGCATTCAATGCGGAGAAAGCGTCGCAGTATGAGATCGCTCCTGCGGAGATTCCGGAGGCACCGGCATTCCCGGTGGAAGGCGAGGGAGAAGAATTTATCAAGAATCTGAAAGATGCAATCAGCGGCAACGATCTGGGCACTTCCGGAGAAATGCACAATGTGCCTTACCTCGATGAAGAAGAGGAAGGACCGCAGGAGCTTCCGATGCCGGAGCAGGATGAGGTGCCCGAAGAAGCAGCTGCAGAAGAAGTGCCGAAGGCGGTTCCGGATGAAGAAGACCCGGTTCCGACGGACGGACTTCCGGATGTGCAGGCGGCGCTGGAGGCAGCACTGGAAGGAAGACAGATCAGTTACAGCAACAACGTGCAGCATCCGGGTGCATCTGCAAAAGAGATGCAGAAGCCGAAGAGTGGTGAGATTGAGCTGGCAATTCCGATCAGAACAGCAGAAGAGTTTATGGAACAGGCCGCTGCAAACGGCGACGAACCGAGTATCCGTGAAGACCAGCTGACCGGTGTGAAATTTGTAGATTATTCGAATTGTCTGTAATGTATTAGAGATGATTGTAAAGCAAAGCGGGTGTACTCCTTAATGGAGCACATCCGCTTTTTGTTGTTTTATAAATCGTAAGAAGGATTCCGGACTGCGGTATCTATGGACGAATTGACAGAATGTTTTATTAGAATCATCGCCGTAATGGTTGATATCTTCCGGCTCGGCCCAGAGCGAAAGCTTG
>JAFRGW010000047.1 GCA_017433615.1 Eubacterium sp. | reverse complement strand
CGTCCCTCTTTCGAGGCACTGCGGTCTATGTGCTTCTCTGTCTACGCTTAAACCTCGTCTCACGACTTCGGCTCCAAGACTGAGTACCGGCTGCCCGCTGCGGCTTTGCCGGACAGGGAGTTTCACCCTGCTATATTACTGACGCCGAACTGGCGCACTCTGCATTTATTGTATCATTGCAGAACATCTTTTTCTTTCAGGATATCTTCAACGATGCCGATCACTTCATATACCAGACCGTCACAGAACGGTTTCCTGGGAATATCATTTTCAATATAGTCTTTCAGAAGCTCACTGCAGTTCAGCATATTGTGATGCGACTGATTCAGTTTTTCATAATATCTGCCGATCGTTTCATCATCTGTGATCCCGAACATTCCAAGAACCATGATCCCGCCGCACATTGCACCGCATCTTCCGCCGTTTCTCATACCGCCGCGGAAGTTCATTGTGATGCGCATGAGCGTTTCTTCCGGAATACCCGCTTTCCGGGCAAACGGTATGACGACGGATGCGCAGCAGTTATAATGCGGTTCGATCGTTGCTCTGAGCTGTACTGCACGTTCATAAAATTCACTCATGTCCTGCTCCTCTTAAACCATATGCACTTTCAGCTGTCAGTGCTGCACGCTTGATGGCTTCTGCCATGACTTTCGCGGCGATCGCACCGACAACATTGATATCTGCTTTGACTGAGCCTTTGCTCATGGCATATACGGAGTCACCATCATACATCGTATGGACCGGACGGATCGCGCGGGCAAGACCATCATGTGCCATGCCGGCGATCTTGCACAGTTCTGACTTGCTGAATGATCCGTTCGTCAGGATCGCACCGATCGTCGTGTTGTCCGTAAACGCGTTATATTTTCCGGCTATGGAGAACAAAACATCTTCACTGTCGATGAACCGGCCTTCATGATCCATGATCCCGGCAACAGGTCTGCCGGTTTCGTGATCATAGATCGTTCCGAACGGATTTGCGGCTACAACAGCGCCTACCTTTAATTCTCCGACCTGTACGGCATAAATACCGAGTCCGGATTTCATCGCATATTCCATACCCATTGCCTTGCCGCAGGATGCGCCTGTTCCGGCACCGTGGTTTCCTTCTTCAAAATGTCCCGCATTCACACATGCCTGATATCCCAGTTCAGCATCCGGACGGACATCCGCTCTTCCTACGGGAAGGTCAAACAGGCATGATGCGCAGACGATCGGTACGACCCCGTACGCTGTCGGGAACCCCGCATTGCGTTCCTCCAGATATTTCATGACGCCTGCTGCGGCGTCGAGCCCGAATGCACTGCCGCCTGAGAGCAGGACCGCATTGACGCTGTCGTTGGCAGCCAGCGGGTCAAGCAGCGCAGACTCTCTGGAAGCAGGACCTCCGCCCCTGACATCCAGACCGGTTACCGCGCCTCCTTCTGCCAGGATCACGGTACAGCCTGTTCCTGCCTCAGTTATTTCCGCGTTTCCGATCGAAAAACCTTCTATTTCTTTGATGCTGATCTCTTTCAATACCTGACTGTTCATAATCAACCGCCTTTTCTCTTCATCCCTATTATATAATGATATAGACAGTAATTCTTTTACAGAGATCGCTCTTTCATCAGTATAACTGATCGTGCATTCATGTATTTCTTGTGAATCACGGAGCCGCATTCTATAATATTGACACTCAACAGAAACGGAGGTTTCTATGGCAAACAGAATCAGGATCCTCGCTACCAGCGACATACATGGACACATTTTTCCGCATAATTATGCTGACGGTATTCCCAGGGAACTGGGACTGGCACGGCTGAATACACTGATCCAGGCATTGAAAGACCAGAATACGCTCGTGATCGACAACGGCGATGTTCTGGAAGGCTCCGCACTTTTATATCATCACAGCCGTTATCATTGCGATGATATTTCACCTGCATCGATCGTGATGAAAAAGATCGGATATGACTATGTCAATCTCGGAAACCATGACTTTGATCATGGAATGAAAGCACTGGAAAAGCATCTGGAATATGTGGATGTTCCCTGCATCACTTCCAACATGGATTACCGGAATAAACATTTCGGTCCGACATATGTGATCAGACAGTTCGGCAATATCAAAGTCGCGATCTTCGGACTTACGACACAGAACATTCCCAGATGGGTGAATGCTTCAGCGATCAAAGGATGCAGGTTCAGGAGCGCGTTCGACACCGCAAAACGGACTGTTGAGCTTCTGAAGGACATGGAACGCCCGGATTATATTATCTGTGTTTATCACGGAGGCTTTGAAAGGGATCTTGCCGGGGGATACCCGACAGAAACACTGAACGGCGAAAATGAAGGATACCGTATCCTGAAGGAGATCAATGGCATTGATGTCCTGATCACCGGTCATCAGCACAGATCGATGTGCGGGACAAAATTCAATACCGTATATATACAGACAGCAGGCTGCGGCAAAGAGCTGGCATGCATTGATATCTATACCGATACACATACGATCGAGCCGAGGCTGCTGAAAGCAGATGTTGACGCAGATGAAGAGCTCCTGGACCTGATCCGGAAACAGGAAGAAGAATGTCAGAACTGGCTGGATGAACCGCTCGGTACATGTGACGGCGACTTCCTGATCACCGATCCTCTGGATGCCAGGGTCCATAAATCCCAGGTCGTTACCTTTATTAATAATGTACAGATGGAAATGACCGGAGCACAGCTGTCAATGACAGCACTCCATCCAAGTGCGGTTGGATTCCATCATCAGATCAGTATGCGGGATCTCGTCAACACATATCTCTTCCCGAACACACTGATCGTAAAGAAGATCAACGGCAGGATCCTGAGACAGCTGCTTGAAAACAGCGCTGCCTTCTGGAGCATCCGCAATGATGCCGTAGTGGTATCTCCCGCCTTTGATAAGCCGGCCCCGAAATACTATAACTACGATATGATCGACGGCGTTGAATATACGATCAAAGTATCGAATGATATTGGTGAGCGGGTCGTTGATCTGACTTATCAGAATCAGCCGGTCACGGACGACATGGAATTCACGCTTGCCATCAACAGCTACCGCGCTGCCGGAAAGGGCGGATATGACTTCATTTCCAGATGTCCGATGGTAAACGATATCCGGAAATCCATTATCGATATCCTGGCGGATTATATCCGTGAACACCAGCATATTTCATTTGAACCGGTCAACAACATCCATATAATCCGGTGAGGTCCCTATGATAAAAGCGATATTCTTTGATATTGACGGCACATTGATCTCTTTCAAAACAAGAAAGATCACGGACGCTGTCATTGAAGCACTGCACAAGGCACAGAAAAACGGGATCAGACTGTTCATTTGTTCCGGGAGACCGCCTATGCATCTGTCACTTCTGGATGATGCATTCAATGCTTTTCCCTGGGACGGCTATGTCATGTTCAACGGTCAGTGCTGCATGGGCTCTGACAGGGTGCCGTTTTATGAAAAGACAATGCCTGCTGAGGCATTGGAATGCCTGGTTCCCTGGCTGAAGGAACATGCAGATTTCTGCTGTACATTCCATGAGAAGACATACAGTTATGATCTGAAATTCAATCAGCGTACATATAATTATCTTTCTTCCATCGGGAAGCTTGACCGGATGACGCCGGTCGACGATCCTGTCCGCGCACTGACACATCCGACTTATATGATCTGTCCCTATATTCCGGAGGAAATGGATGCAGAGTTCATCTCACATGCCCCGGGTCTGAAGAGTGCCAGATGGACACCCGATTTTGCGGATGTGATCCCTATCGACGGAGGAAAAGATGTCGGTCTTCAGAAAATGCTTGACCGCTTCGGCATCAGCAGGGATGAATCAATGGCGTTCGGTGACGGAGGAAACGATATCTCCATGCTCGACTATGTCTCTCTTGGCGTAGCCATGGGCAACGCGAACGATACGGTCAAAAGTCATGCAGACTATATTACGGATGAATGCGACCAGGACGGCGTCGTATCGGCGCTGAAGCATTTCAAACTGATCGATTGATCAGAAACAAAGAGATGCACACCCCGCCAATACTGATAAATTGTGACAGTTGGCAACTCGATCAAATGAGATGAGGTTCTCACCAATCAGGTGGGAACTTTTTTCTTTGAAATCATGTCCGGGGAACCGGGAGGCCTCACCTGATGAACAGCATCTGAACGTAAAAAGGGCAGCTGTGCCGCCCTGTTATCACTCTCACACAAAGCATGACTTTATCTGCGGTAAACCGTCTTATTGACCGTGCGGGCTGAATGAAGAAATTTACGGATATAAGAAATACGCAGTGACGTATCTTTCCAGTACAGCCGGATCTGCGGGAAGGCAAATTCCTGCAGTTCTTTGCACTGCAGGATATGCAGTTTCCTGTTTTCGGAAGATGAAGCAGGAAGGAAGCCTGCGCCTGTTCCAATTGCGATCATCTGTTCCGCGGTATAGATCTGGGATGTGCGCAGGATAATATGAAGGGTAAGACCTCTACGGGCAAACAGATCTTCAATGGCCTTGGCAATATAGAATGAACTGTCCAGCATGATCAGAGGTTCCTGGCTGATCTCTTCCGGAGTGACATGATCCCGGGCGGCAAGCGGGTGTCCGGCAGGCACAAAGAAAGACAGTCCAGCATTGACTGTGGAGATCGATTCGAACTTGTTTTTCCATTCATGTTCACCATGGGTTCCGCCGGTAAGGATAATGTCCAGCTGGTCCTGTTCCAGCTGATGAAGCAGATTCGGACCATGGTCTTCCGTTGTCTGCAGATGGATTTCCGGGAAGTCTTTCATAAACTGACGGATCAGTTCCGGCGCATTGACAGAACCCAGGATGGAAGAAAAGCCAAAGCGCAGGACAGGCTGATGAAATACTTCGGAACGCAGCAGGCTGTTTACCTGTTCATAATGACGGAGAAGCGGCTCAACCTCCAGCATGAGATGTTCTCCTGCTTCCGTGAGCTGCAGTCTGTTTCCCTGTCTGGCAAACAGCTGTACGCCTAAATCCCTTTCCATGTCTTTCAGGGAAAGGGAAAGCGCCGGCTGGGAAATATAAAGTTCTTCAGCCGCCTTTGTTATATTCTTGGTTCTGCATACTGCAGAAAAATAAAGCATCTGTTTCAGAGTAATCATCATAACCATTATACGATCCGGAGACCGTTAAAGCATAAATAAAACAAAACTAATTTGCCGAAAGCGATTTGTTTTTCTTATAGACCATTTGTTATAGATATTTCACTTAAACTCCTGCAGAAACTATATTGAAATCAGCAACAAAGCATTTGTACATAATAGCACAGTGATTCAGCACGTGCGGAAAGGGGAAAAAATGACTGTTCAAATGTACATCTGTCTGGGATTGTTCGCATTTCTGATCCTTGGTTATGTTTTTTCAGGGAAACTCGGTACAACCAACGGCGTTATTGCGCTGACAGCGACAGTTCTGACATCTTTCACGGGAATCATTCCCGCTGCTAAGGTACTGGCAAACTTTGCGAATGCCAATGTTCTTCTGATTACCGGAATGTTTATTGTCTCAGCTGGTTTCAATCGTACACAGGCGGTTAAAAAGCTTTCAGGAGCTGTATACAAGATCGCCGGCGGAAACTTCACGGTAATGCTTGGCGGTTATCTTCTCGTGACATTCCTGCTCTCCAATCTGATTCCGAGCCCGGTAGCGGTCTTCACGATCGTATCACCGCTGCTGGCAGCCAGCTGCGTTGAAGCCGGAGTCAGTCCGTCTAAAGTTATGTTTCCGATGGGTCTGGTCGTTGTCGGCACCTGCGGAGTGCTGCCGATGGGAACAGGTGCCGTCATGTTTGCACAGCAGAACGCATATCTGGAAAGTTATGAGTATACCGAATATGCGATGACATTGCTCGATCCTTTCAAAGGACGTATTCTTTCAGCCGTCCTGATCATACTGTTTGCGATCTTTATCGCTCCGAAATTCTGCCCGGATCATGAGACAAATGCCTTAACAGCAGTCAAAAAAGCAGCGGAAAGAGAACCGCTTGATCCGTTCCATGAATTCCTCGGATATGCGATCTTCATCGTTACGACGCTCGGCCTTGTCTTCTCCAGCAAACTCGGCGTTGCGAACTGGCAGGTTGCAATGTGCGGTGCAGTTCTCGAACTCGTTCTCGGAGTATTGAAACCGAAAGAAGCAACCGCAGCAGTTCCTTACCAGGTTGTATTACTGCTGATAGCAGCTCTGTCTGTAGGCGGTGCGATGGTTGAATGCGGACTCGGCGATCTGATCGGTGATGCACTGGCAAGTGCTCTCGGCGGTACAAGAAACGGCTATATCATCGGTGCGGCGTTCTTCCTGATTCCGTTTGTCCTGACACAGTTCATGCAGAACCAGAGCGTCATGAATATCTTTATTCCAATCGTAATCCTGACCTGCAAATCACTCGGCTGCAATCCGGTCGGACCGCTGATTCTTCTGAACGCGGCCTGCCTTACAGCATTCCTGACACCTTCTGCTACCGCAACGGTTCCGCTGATGATGGAAGCAGGAAACTACTCACAAGGTGATCTGCTGAAGATGGGATGGCTGCCCAGCCTTCTTATCTGCATCGCCTCTGTCGTTGTTACTATGACAATCTTCCCGGCATTCTGAAAAAAAGGAATTATCTCACATGAAAATTGAAAAAGTTGAAGCCATACGTACAGACCGTTACTGCTATGCAAGAGTCACAACGGATACAGGACTTACCGGTATCGGAGAAAGCGGATCATTCGGTGCTTTAGAAGCATCGGCTGCCCAGATTGAAAACTTCGGTACTTTCCTTGTCGGCAAAGATCCTCTCGATATTGAACACCTGTGGCAGGCTATGTTCCGCGGCATGTTCTTCCGCGGCGCAGCAGTTATGGGCGCAATCTCAGCGATCGATGTCGCGCTCTGGGACATCGCCGGAAAGTTCTACGGCGTACCGATTTACAAACTGCTCGGCGGCAAATGCCGTGACAAAGTACGTGTGTACTCACATGTCTTTGCGAAAACCGATGAAGAACTGGTTAAGAATTGTCACCTGAGACGTGATCAGGGATATAACGCTGTCGGACATCTTTCTCCGTTCCTGGACGAACCGATGACAATGCCGTATGAGAAAACACATGTGAAAAACATGGAAGAATCCATCAAGCGTGTGCATCTGATGCGTGAAGCAGTAGGTGATGACATTGATCTCTGTATTGAACTGCACAGAAGATCACTGCCCGGGGAAGCGGTCGTCCTGATCAATGAAATCGAGGATGTTCATCCGCTGTTTGTCGAAGACCCGATTCCTCCCGGAAACAATGAAGCCATGGCATATGTTACGGCAAAGAGCAGAATTCCGATCGCGACAGGCGAACGTCTTCATACGATCTACGAATTCCAGGACCTGCTGGATAAGAAAGCTACCGACTATGTACGTGTCAGCCTGACAACGGTAGGCGGTATTACCGGGGCAAGAAAGATCGCTGCACTGGCAGAGACAAAGATGTGTCCGATCATCCCGCACAATCCTCTGAGTCCTGTCTGCACAGCTGCAGAGATGCAGTTCTGCATGAGCATCGACAATCTGCTGATATGTGAATATCCGGATCCTGACGGTTCGCTGATGGGTGACCGGACACATAAAAAGAGTGATCTTGTGACAGATTACTTTAAAGCGGAAAACGGCTATGTCAAAGTACCGGATGTACCGGGTCTCGGCATTGACCTGGTTGAAGATGTTGAAAAGAAATTCCCGCCGGTTCCGTTCCCTGTCTGGTATCGTCTGAACGGCGACGGATCCATCCGTGACCAGTAAGACTCCGCAGAAACAGCACAGTATTGAAAAACAGGAAAATCTACAGTATCAGGCTATGAAACCAGCCTGGTATTCAAAAATCAGCCGGAGCAGGGACAGGCCTGCTCAACCACACAGGGTCGGTTATCCGGCCCTTTTCTTTTAACCACAGGTCATACTCCTGATTTATTCAGGGAAGTATCGCAAAACAAAACCCCGATGTATGTTTATTAAGGACTTACTTAACAAGGAGGTGACGCATTGCCTTTAAAAAAAACTGATCATGCGGTATATTGCCGCACAATCAGATTTTCTTTTCAGTCAGCCGCCTCAATTTCCCGGCATTGGCATCCTCGATGCATCCTTTTTCACATTCTCATATATTCTTCCAGTTTTTCCATGATCAGAGACTCTGAAGCAGGGATCGACTGGATTTCATAATACTCCGGAGAAACAAGGCTCTGGTCCATATTTGCCCTGTATTCCGAAGGCAGTACCTTCAGCATCTCACGGAACCTGGAGTTGAATGATTTCAGATCGGAAAACCCGTTGTACAGCGCGATCTCCGTCAGCGGTTTGTCGGTCGTGACAAGCTCCCGGATCGCTTTCTGCAGGCGCAGGCGCATCAGATAGTCATAGAACCGGATACCGAGTGTCTGGTGAAACAGTGTGGAGATATAAGTACGGTTATATCCGGTCATGCCGGCGATCTCTTCAAGGGTGATCTTCTCCGGATAATGAGCGTCCAGATATTTTAGAACAGTCTTCATGATCTCCTGTGTGTCTTCATCCACTTCCTGTCCGGACCTGTCTTCCCGTGTATCAAACATCGTGCATAATGTCGCCATCAGCATCTCCATACTTGCCTTGGCTGCGTACATTGAGAAAGGATCTCCCCGGTACAGATAATACTGGATCTGAGCTGTATACATCCGGATCCGTTTATAGGACAGCTCATTCCGGGTATCCTGATTTGAATGGCAGTTCAGAAAACGGAGTTTCTGGCCGTTCTTCATGACGTTTTTCAATGAATCAGAAGAAAAATGCAGGATCAGCGCGATCGTTCCTTCAGGATCACAGTATGATGCATGTCCGACATTGGGATTTATGAGAACCACGTCGTTCTCTTCCAGGTCATAGATGTCCGTACCCTCATAAAAATGCTGTTTTCCGTGCAGAAGAATATTCAGTTCAAAATCATCCTGATGCCAGTGATAGCGGAAATTAGTGACCTGATGCGCGTAGCATTCAACGCTGATGTTATCTTTTGACCATGTCATCTGATATTTTGTCATCTTTTTTTCTCCCAAAATCCAAATATTTTCCACCTGTAAAATATTCGGATATTTATAAGGTTTCTGAACTGCATCATCACTCTGAAATTCTTCCCGAAGATCAGAGGATCCTCCCCAGATTTGCAGAAACTTCTGTAAATCATTTATAGCATACCATAACCGACATGGGAAAATATTTGGATATTCCGGTTATTCAGACATACAGGAAACTGGTATCAGGCCTGTTTTCAGCCATTGACAACGCTTTCATTTCCCGAATATTCAAATTTCGCACCATCTGTCTGTTCTGCTATATTGCAGATGTAAACAGATAAGGTCTCATGAAAGACTGAAAGGGGTAAATCACATGACATCTCAAATGTTCATCTGCCTTGGCTTATTCGTCTTCCTGATCGGCGGATATGTCTTCGCAAAACAGCTCAAAACAACAAACGGCGTCGTCGCTCTGTGTGCGATCATCCTGACAGCCTGGTCCGGATTGGTTGATCCCAAACAGGTTCTCGGCAACTTCGCCAATGCCAACGTTCTGCTTATTACCGGCATGTTCATCGTTTCAGCAGGCTTCAACAGAACCCAGGCGGTCAAGAAATTATCTAACCTCGTTCTTAAGATTGCCGGCGGCAACTTCACCGTTATGATGGCAGGTTACCTGCTTGTAACCTTCCTGCTCTCCAACCTGATTCCCAGCCCGGTAGCGGTCTTCACGATCCTCTCACCGATGCTTGCCGCAAGCTGTGAAGCTGCAGGTGTATCTCCTTCCAAGGCAATGTTCGCCATGGGTCTGGTCGTTGTCGGTACCTGCGGTGTTCTTCCTGTCGGAAGCGGCGCTGTTATGTTCGCAACTCAGAACGGTTATCTGGAATCCTATGCATATACGGATTACACAATGCAGCTGCTGGATCCGTTCAAAGGCCGTATCCTTTCTGCGATCATTATCATTCTCTATGCGATCTTCATCGCTCCGAAAACATCGCCGGACCAGCCTACAAATCCGATCGAAGGCTCCACAGCCAAAGGCAGAGGCGCAGCGGAAAAAGAAGCACTTCCTCCGACACAGGAATTCCTTGGTTACTTCCTGTTCGCTCTGACAACACTTGGACTTGTCTTCGCATCCAAACTTGGTCTTGCGAACTGGCAGGTTGCCATGACCGGTGCTGTTCTTGAACTCGTCCTTGGTGTCCTGACACCGAAAGAAGCTACACAGGCTGTTCCTTTCCAGATCGTATTAATGCTTATCGCTGCTTTGTCTGTCGGCGGCGCAATGGTTGCCTGCGGACTTGGTGATCTGATCGGTAATGGACTTGCGTCAGCACTTGGCGGAACCAGAAACGGTTATGTCATCGGCGCAGCATTCTTCATCATCCCGTTCGTTCTGACACAGTTCATGCAGAACCAGTCTGTACAGAACATCTTTATCCCGATCGTTATCCTGACCTGCAAGTCTCTCGGCTGCAACCCTGTTGGACCGCTGGTACTTCTCCAGGCTGCCTGCCTGACAGCCTTCCTGACACCGTCTGCGACAGCTACCGTACCTCTGATGATGGGAGCCGGCGGATACGATCAGAAAGACCTGCTCAAGATGGGCTGGCTGCCTTCTCTGATCATCTGTGTCGTCTCTGTTATCTGCACGATGACACTGATTCCTGCATTCTGATATGAATCAGGAAGATAAACTTGCACTTGCCGAACGCTGCCGTAAAGCGGGAGCGTTCGGTTCCATCGCACCGGAGATCCTGGAAAACCTTCCGGTACAGTCTGTCAATCAGCTGATACCAGCAGGGGAAAGACCCAGTGATGTCAATATACTGGATGGTACAAAAGGAAAACAGGGACAGCCTTTGTTCATCAACCTGCACGGCGGCGGATTCATCAAGGCAAGAGCTGACCGTGATACGGTATACTGCAGTGAACTGGCAGATAAGTTTCAGGCTATGGTGTGGGATGTTGACTATGTTCTGGCTCCGGAATATCCGTATCCGGCAGCTGTCAACGAAACATATGATATTGCAAAGTACGCATATAAACATGCAGCAGAATATGGATATGATCCGGAAAAGATCTTCCTTCTCGGCCACAGCGCCGGCTCCAATCTTGCCTGTGCTGCCCTGATCAGGAATTACCGGGAACCTGCATTCCATATTAAGGGAATGGTCCTGGATTACATTCCCGTCGATCAGAGAATCAATCCGTTTTCCAAACTGAATACGGAGGAATACAACGATCCGAAAAGGGTTTCCAGAGCCCTGATGGAGTATAATTATCTTGAGCTTTATATGGAACCGGAACAGTGCATTGAAGATCTTGCATCCCCGGCAGCCGCTTCTGATGAAATACTCGCATCATTCCCGGATACGCTGGTCGTTACAGCAGGATATGATACGCTCCTGAAAGAAGGAGAAGACTTTGCCTGCCGTCTGGCAAAACTCGGTGTACCGGTAACCTGGAAAAGATTTACCAATTCCCGTCATGGTTTTACGATCAACCGCATTGACGAATGGGAAGAAGCACTGTCTCTCCATTATCGTTTTCTGAAAGGTCTTATTTAGAAAGGAACAATATATGAAAATTACAGATCTGAAGCTCCGCTTTGCGAAACATTATCTGTTTGTGGAACTCTATACAGATGCCGGAATCACCGGTCTCGGTGAAGCAGGCAACTGGGGTTTTCTTTCATCCACAGCTGACGCTATCATGAAGTTCAAGCCGTACCTGATCGGCAAAGATCCGTTCAATGCAGAAGATATCATGCAGAATCTCTACCGTGCCGTATATTTCCGCGGTTCGGTCATCATGAGCGCGATCTCCGCGATCGATATCGCCTGCTGGGATATCAAGGGCAAGGCCTTAGGTGTTCCTGTCTATCAGCTGCTCGGCGGCAAAACACGTGACAAGATCCGTGTATACGCTTCCGTCATGAAAAAGTCCGAAGACCTGAATGAACTGGCTGAAAGCTATAAAGAACTCCAGGCACAGGGATTCAACGCTGCGAAGATCTTCGTTAACGGACCGATCAAATCAGCTGATGGTTTTGATGAATTCTATTCCGGAAGAGTCGAATCGGAACTTGAAAAAGTACGCGTGATCCGTGAAGCGGTAGGACCGAACTTCGACTTTGTCCTGGAAGCACACAGAGGTATGGATACACCAACCGCTGTTACATTCGGCAGGGAAGTTGAAAAATACAGACCGATGGTATTCGAAGATCCCGTTACACCGGACAATATCGATACCATGGCTCAGGTTGCTGACAAGGTCAATATCCCGATCGCAACCGGTGAGCGCTTCACCAACATCAGAGAATTCGAGATGCTGATGGACAAAACAGCTGTCCGCTATGTCAGACCCGATGTCTGCGCTGTCGGCGGCATCACTGCTACAAAGAAGATCGCCGGCATGGCAGAAGCACACGATGTGCTGCTGATCCCGCATAATCCGCTCGGACCTGTTTCCACAGCGGCCTGCCTGCAGATCTGTGCATGCATTCCGAACCTCGGTATCCAGGAACTGCCCGGCTTCTGCCTGAATGGTGCGGAAGACGCTATGGTCAAGGAACCTCTGAAGTTCAAAGATGGCTTCATGGTCATTCCGGAAGCACCCGGTATCGGTGTTGAACTGGCTGACAACGCGGAAGAACTCTATCCTGCAAATGAAAGAGGCTCCAACGTCGCCAAGAGAAGCTTCGACGGATCCGTCAATGACTGGTAATCGATCGGAACTGAGCTGCAGCTGATAAAGCTGCGGCTTTTTTTGGTAATATGAACTAGCGTGTGGGTGAAAGAGATCCCAGGATGAAAAACCGTGTGGGTCACAGGATGAACCAGCGTGTGGGTCATAGCCAAAAATGCAGAGATCGATCCCGAAAAAAGGGGTCGATCTTTTGTGTCTATTCTCTCTGAAATGAATGAGAGGCATATTTGTTTAAAGAGTAGATGATACGATTCCTGAACCTGTCAAAGTTGGTGTATCCGTTAGCGAGATGAAGGACTTTCTTGATCAATGAGTTTCTTCCTTCGATAGGGCCGTTGGAAACTCTCTGTCCTTTGACAAGGGAGAAAGAAGAAATGATCTCTTCCTTCCAATATTCAAGTGTGGCAGCGAGCTCCGGAAAGCCACTGATGCCGGAGAGCTTGAATTCGATAATCAACTCTTCCAGATCATTGCGTGCAGTTTTGAGATCACCGCCATAGTCGTGATCATTGAAGAGAATGTATTTCTGTACAAGATGGTAAGAGGACTCCAGTTCCGGATCAATCTTCAGGATCATGCCAAGCAATTCATTCTCTGAGATGTAGTAACGGAAATGACGATTCATCGTCCGGTCGTAACTGAGCGATTTAGAGAACAGGAGCTGGTCACGATATTTCAGCAGATAATATTCGTCAGATGATTTATTGTCTTCAAAGCGCCGCATGATCTTGCGGCGTTTGTCATCCAGCACCTTGTTTACACGTTTAATGACATGGAATGAATCTGCGACAATAGCGGCATTTTTCAGATAAACCTGCAAAACATCACGATAATTGTCGTTCATATCTATGGAAATATACTCCACAGCGTCTCTTTCCTCTCTTGGGATCTTACTGAGATAAGAGGCGATCGTATGTTTGTCACGGTCTTTGAGAACATCAATAATTGCCCGGTTGAAGAAGTTAAGCAGGACAAGGACATACTTCTTCCGACGTTTTCTGGAGAAGTAGATCTCATCGATGCACAGAACTTTCGGCAGTCTGTTCCTTTCCATCTGACAGTAGCGGTCAAACAGAGACATGACACCTCGTACAGACAAGCCATATCGTTCAGCAACGGCGGTGAATGTATTGTTATATCGTTTCAGATCAGTCAGTGCGTTGATGATAGTCTGATCAGAAACTCTGTCATCATGACTGATGAACGGATTGGTTTCCATGGCTGTCATTCTGCATTTGGGGCAGATGAATCTGCGCTGTTTATAGAGAATGAAGCAGTTCTGGTGTGCATAGACAGAGTGACGTATTTTCTTTGTACGATACTCTTTTACATTGGTATGGAAGGTTCCGCAGCCCTGGCAGCGGTGTCCTCTGTTCTTCAGGCGGACTTCTTTATAAATCACACCGGCTTTCTCAAATTCAGACACCAATTCAAATTCTTCTTCATTTACATTGGAAAACAACATACACTGAAAATGGCCTCCTTATTCGTGAATTTTTTGGATATATTCATCGTAATAATGGGGTCATTTTTCTTTCAACTGGATCCACCCACACGGTAGTTCAACCTGGGGCAGCAGATCACCCACACGCAAATTCATCCTGGGGGTGCAAATCCACGCTAGTTCACATTACCCACAAAAAATGCAGGGCCGCAGGGCCCTGCTTTTTTCGTAATAACTCAGACGAGGATATCGCCGCTTTCGGTGTCGATGACCCCGATATCTTCCAGGGTGACCGGGTCGGCACATTCCGGACAGAAGCGCGGGATGGCCGGGCCCTCGATCAGGGTGCCGCACTTGGCGCAGCGGATGTAGCACACATACCGTCCGGTGGGCGGGGCTGTCTGGACCGGGTCAGCCGGGACATCCGGCACCGGATCATCATTGACCGTGCCGGGCTTGATCAGGTTGATCACTTCATTGGTCAGGTAGTTGCGCTTGAAGTATTCGTCATCATGCGGTTCATCCGATGTCTTTTCGCTGAACAGGTCAACCTTGAATTCATCGGTGATGTGCTCATTGCGCACGGACATCTTCACGCCGAATGACGAGGAGTACTCGAATTTCGGGGGATCGAAGGAAACCTTTTTGCCCTCGCTGTCCTTGTCAAACAGTTCCTCGGCATCTTCCTTTACCTCCTTGGCGATGGACAGCACGTCCGCAAAGCGGAAGATATCCGGGTTGGTGCGGTGAATGTCAGAACTTCTGGAGATGACAAAGAGTTTTTTCTCTTCATCGACCATGATCTTCTGGGCATCCCCATAGGTGGCAGTCAGGTTCAGGTCAGCCAGCCGGACAGCATTCTCCTGGCGGTAGGCCAGGTGTTGCTTCGCTGTTTCCACGGT
>JAFRGW010000046.1 GCA_017433615.1 Eubacterium sp. | reverse complement strand
TTCAATCGCGATCTCTGATCGCGCGCGAGCTGCGCGACGCACTTGTGCGTCTTCCGATGCGCAGCTCTGCGATCCGCCGGAGGCTCAACTCAGATGGGGGATTGAAACCCTCCACTGAGTCAAGTTTGATACAATACCCACCGCCTATAGAGGCGGGGGACTCCCCCATCTGCGTTGAATCACTCATTTCAGAAAACGATTTCAAAACCCATTCTCCGCCAGAAACTCCAGCGTCAGTCCGCTGCCGCTTCCTCCGTCACCCGAAGCCTCCGCTCCCGGGGTGCCGGCCATTTCTCCATAGGGCAGCATGAGTTTCTCAACATATTTTCCGATGATATCATTTTCCAGATTCACCGTATCACCCGGTGCACGTGTGAGCAGCGTCGTCTCTTCACCGGTATGCGGGATAATGGACACTTTAAAGACCTTGTCGTCTACATATGCAACCGTCAGACTGATGCCGTCAATCGCGATCGATCCTTTTTCCACGATGTAGCGCAGGATCGACGGCGGTGCCGCAATGGTCACCCAGACTGCATTTTCCTCGCGGGAAAGAGACTGTATGGTTCCCGTGCCGTCAATGTGTCCCGAAACAATATGGCCGCCGAACCGGCCGCCCGCAGCCATAGCGCGCTCCAGATTGACCCGGTCGCCGCTCCTGCAGTTCCCGAGGCCGCTGCGCCGCACGGTTTCTGCCATAACATCTGCCGTAAATCCGTCGGGCTGCATTGTCACAACCGTCAGGCAGATACCATTTACCGCAATACTGTCGCCAATCTTTGTACCCTCAAGCACTTTCGACGCCTTGATTGCAATCTGCCCGGAAATACCGCCTGTCGTCATGTGTTTGACGGTTCCGACTTCCTCAATGATTCCTGTAAACATGGTTCCTTCTTTCTGTGTATCGTTCCTGCATCCGGCCGATACAGAATCTTATCTGATCCACTGTATTCAAGTCCCGCGCCTGAGGCAGGGGACCGATCCACTGGATTCAATCATTTTTTACGTGATACGTTACCATCAGATCTTCTCCGACGCGCTCCGCGCTCTGATAAGTCAGCTGTACCGCTTCATCCGGCAGACTGACGCCGCCGCCTTCCACAGGTGTCTTTGCCTGCCCGCCAAACAGTTTCGGCGCAATAAATGCACGCACTTCCCGGACGATACCTGCCCGCAGCGCACTTTCATTTAATGTTCCGCCGCCTTCGAGGAGAATGCTGTCAATCTCCATCTTCCCCAGCTGTTTCATCAGTTCCGTCAGATCCGGCCGACTGTTTGCCGGATCTTCTCTGTCCGGCACATTGAGCACCCGGATACCGCACTGGTGCAGCGCCTGCATCTTAGAAAGAACAGATTCCTCTCCCGGAACAATCTCGCCGTCGGGCAAATCCGGAAATGCCGAAACCACAATCGTCGGAATTTCCTTCGCCGTCCTGCAGATCGCTGAATCCATCGGCAGCCTTAAGGTACTGTCACAGATAATCCTTACCGGGTCTCTGCCGCCTTCAATCCTGCAGTTCAGCATCGGATCATCTGCCAGAACGGTACCGATCCCGGCCATGATTCCCATACACGCGTGGCGCATCTGCTGCACGCGCCCGCGTGCCTCCTCACCGGTAATCCACTTAGAGGCGCCGGTTTTTGTTGCGATTTTCCCGTCCGCCGTCATTGCATACTTCATAATGACCCAGGGCGTTTTCGTTGTTATATAATGAAAGAATACCGGATTCAGCGCGTCGCATTCATCCCGCAGAAAATCCTCCACAACTTCAATTCCCGCCTCGCGCAGCACCTTCGCGCCGCCGCCGGAAACCTTCGGGTTCGGATCTCTGGATCCGATCACAACCTTTGCAATCTCCTGTTCAATGATTGCTTCAGTGCAGGGCGGCGTCCTGCCATAATGACAGCACGGCTCTAATGTGACGTAAATCGTCGCTCCTTTTGCAGATTCCCGCAGAGAGGCAATTGCATTGCGCTCCGCGTGAAGTTCGCCGCAGCGCGCGTGATATCCTTCGCCGATGATCCTGCCATCTTTCACAATCACAGCGCCGACCATGGGATTGGGATGACACCATCCCTCGCCTTTGCGGGCCAGTTCAATGGCACGCCGCATATAAATCTGTTCGTCCATAATTTTCTCCTGCTTCACTGCTTACACCTGACGTGCTGCAGACATAAATAAAACCCTGCAGAGATATCCGCAGGGCTTTCATAACATATCTGACTGTGCGGCCGCACAAAATGCCGGCACACACCGTTAAAACTGTTCTTCTCCCATCCAGACTTGAGAAACCTGCCAGGCTTCCTTTACTGTCGGTACCGGAATTGCACCGGTTCATGCGCATGCGCAGTCGCTGTCCTCCTGAAAAGATCTGACAGCCTGCTGACACGCTAGCGGACTTTACCGCCGGTCGGGATTTTCACCCTGCCCCGAAGACACAATATTTAATTTCAATAACAATTCCTATTACACTTTATGCGCTTCTCTTCTGTTTGTCAAGATATAGCTTGCATACATATAAGCTGAATGTTACACTATCTTCCATTACACAGGCACCTGCGAAAGGGGATTCAAAAATCATTATGGAAAATAACAAGCAACAGACAAAACCGGCTGAAAATAAAATGGGTACAATGCCGGTCGGGAAACTGCTTCTGCAGATCTCTCTTCCGATTATTATCTCCATGCTGATTCAGGCAATGTACAACATCGTAGACAGCATGTACGTGTCCCGCATCAATGAGGAGGCACTTACCGCCGTTTCCCTGATCTTTCCGATGCAGAATCTGATGATTTCCATCGCCACCGGCACCTGTGTCGGTATCAATGCACTGCTCTCCCGCGCACTCGGTGCAAAGGAATTCAGACAGGCAAACCGGATCGCGCAGCATGCAATCTTCCTTACCATCATCAGCAGTGTCATCGTCTCGGTCTTCATGCAGGGAATGGCAGTGCCTTTTATGCGCGTACAGACATCTGATCCTTTGATCTATCAGTACGGCGTCACCTACATGCGCATCTGCGGCGGCATCTGTTTCGGTCTTTTCTTCCAGGTCTGTATGGAGCGTCTGCTGACTTCCACCGGAAAGACAATCTTCACGATGACCAGCCAGATGACCGGTGCAATCCTGAATATTATCTTTGATCCGATCCTGATCTTCGGAATCGGCCCGTTCCCGGAACTGGGCGTGGCCGGCGCAGCCTATGCGACAATCTTCGGACAGTGTGTCGCCGCCCTGCTCGGTTTCTGGCTCAACCTTCGCTATAACAAAGAGATCTCTCTTTCAATGCGGCGGTTCCGTCCGAACGGCCTGCTGATCGGCACAATTTATAAAATCGGCGTACCTTCCATCGTCATGACCAGTATCGGCTCCGTCATGACATTCGGCATGAATATGATTTTTATGCAGTACCTCGGCAACCCGACTGGCGCAGCCGTGTTCGGCATCTATTTCAAACTGAACAGCATTTTCTTTATGCCGGTATTCGGCCTGAACAACGGTGTCGTTCCGATTGTCGCATTCAACTACGGCGCGCGGCACCGCAAACGAATCATGGAAACCACGAAGCTCGGCGTCATCGCCGCTGTCTGCCTGATGCTCGCCGGTCTGGCGGCCTTCTGGCTGATCCCAGACAAACTGCTCGCACTTTTCAACGCGTCTGAACACATGCTTGCAATCGGCGTTCCGGCTCTGCGCATCATCAGCCTGAGCTTTATCTTTGCAGGCTACTGCATTATCGTCGGTTCCACCATGCAGGCACTGGGCAAGGCCGTCTACAGCATGATCAACTCACTGACCCGTCAGCTGGTTGTACTGCTGCCGTCCGCATTTATCCTGGCGGCGCTGACCCGCGACCAGGGCGGTATGCCGGCGATCTGGTTTTCCTACATCATCGCCGAGCTCGTCTCCGTAGCACTGACAACATTCTTCTTCCGGCGGGTCTACAAAAATATGATTGCGCCGCTGCCGGAGTGAATCATTTAAAATGCGCACGTACAACAATTCCATTAGCAGGTAGTTCGAGGATCACCGGTACTTGCTGAACAGGGTTTTGCCCTGTGAAGCTTATGTACCGCTGTGAATCCGAGCTAGCGCAAGCGTGCCTGCGATGGAATGTTGTACGTGCGCATTTGCGTAATTCATGAGAACCGCCGCAGTACCGGCACAATGCGGCCGGCGAGAATCCCGATCAGTGTGCCGGTCACGACACCTGCCACAAGCAGCACCGGCAGGTAATAAACCATTTTGAAATTCTGCACGACCAGAGCTGCTACGATCAGCTGCCCGATATTGTGTGCTGTGCCGCCGCTGATACTGATGCCCAGCATCGAGAGCTTTGTCAGGCGGATCAGAATGTACATGACCACGAAGCTCAGGAGACCTCCCGCGAGACTGTACAGGATTGACGCGCCGTTTCCGAACAGAAAGCCCACGAGCAGAATGCGGGCCACGGATATAATCAGAACTTCACCGGCAGGCATCAGGAACAGGCCGACCATAATGACCAGATTGGCCAGTCCCAGTTTAATGCCGGGCACTGCAAAGTTAATGGGAATCAATGTTTCTACATAGGAAAAAATCATCGCCAGCGCGATAAACACCGCCGCATATGCGACACGCGCCGCCGGTGATTTTTTTGTTTTTTTGTTATCCGGTTTCTGTATACTGTCTGTACGCATGATAGATCTGCTGCTTTCCAGTTTTCTGCTTTATATAGTCATTTCGAAATGTTCAAACGTCATCTCTGATCGTGTGCAAATTACGCGGTGCATTTTGCTTTGCTCTGCGATGTCTCCACTCCGAACAGCCCGAAGCGATAATCACTTTGCTACAGTGTCAAATTCTGTCTTCTGCTCCTGCTGTCCGCTTCGCTGTGTGATTTCCACCACAAGCTTATGCGGCAGGCAGACAATCGTCTCATTGCACCGGCTGATCTTTCCCTGCCGGATACAATCATGTCCTGCGCAGTCTGCTTCTGTCACAGATACGGTTCCGCCGCTGATCTCTATGACATTGGTCCCGTACGCAGTTTTGACAGGATATCGCCGGTCCTGTGCAATTGAATAGGAGCTGTAAAGTTTCCCGTCTACACGAACCTCTACCGTCGTTCCCTTCTGCCGCTGTGCCAGACGCATTCCCAGCATCAGACAGCCGGCTGCCGCCAGGATTACCAGTGCCAGAATCCAGTCCCGCTTCTTGATTGTTGTCCGGTCTTCTGTCACGTTCTTTTCCTCTGTGCTATTCATCCGGCCGCCTGCAAAGACGGAGGACTCCCTGTCTGCGTTGTTCGGTTCTTGCTTTCTCATGATTCCGCTGGTCTCCTCCGGCTTCAGTTAGCCTTGCCTTCCTCGTTCGCTCCCGATTATAGCAGATCCATGATTCCGGGGCAAGTCTCGCCAAAATCCCACATCTGTGCAGCATCCTGTGAATTCAGCGCATTGTTATTCAGTATACGGTCAATAAGGGCACTGTTACTCAGTACTCCCCGCATTCAAGTCCCTGTTCATCCTGATGCTGTCATAGCAAGATTATAATATTTTTCAATTTATCCTACCTTTTTACCATGTTTCATGTGGGACAGATTTGCAATTCTGTCCCATTTTAGAACACATTTGGATTTTTGTCCCGCCATTTTTTTGTTTTTTTACTCGACTTTCAGGAATTTGCCCATTATAATAAGCAACGATTTTGGGTTACCAGATCTTCTTGAATTTTTTCAGGGAGCAGTTTTTTAAATCTGTCCTTAAAGCACAACAATACATAATCATTAAGAAAGGGGACGACACGATGCCATCTGTTGCACAGAAAGTCAAAACCGCAGCCATTACAAAAGCAATCAGCACAGCGCTGAACTATCTTGAGAAAGATCCGGAAAAGAACATTCCGAAGCTGATGGATCTTGTCGACAAGCTGGTTCCGGATGACTGGTACACAGGTCAGCGTAACGCAATCCGCGATGCCATTGACCGCAAGACTAATTATTATGATATGATCCTCAAGCTGTATGAGCTGGATCCGGGTGTCCGCAAGACATTCTTTGAAAACTTCATTACAAACGCCAGCCTGAAAGGTTCTGCCCGCCAGTTTGAAGTTGCTGAAAAATATAACTGCAACGTTCCGTGGGCCGTTTTGATGGATCCGACTTCTGCCTGCAACCTGAAATGCACAGGCTGCTGGGCTGCACAGTACGGCAACCAGCTGAACCTCACCTATGAGGATCTTGACCGGATCGTCAATGAGGCAAATGAGCTTGGCACCTACATGTTTATCTTTACCGGCGGCGAGCCGCTCGTACGCAAGAAAGATATCATCCGTCTCTGCGAGGCACATCAGGACTGCGAGTTCCTTTCCTTCACAAACGGCACACTGATCGACGAAGAATTCTGTCAGGAAATGCTGCGCGTCAAGAACTTTGTTCCGGCAATCTCTCTTGAGGGATTTGAGGAGGCAAACGACGGACGCCGCGGCCAGGGTGTCTATGAGAAAGTTCACAATGCAATGCGCCTGCTCCGCGAGCACAAGCTTGCATTCGGTATTTCCGTATGCTATACCAGCAAAAACATCGATGACGTCGCAAGCGACGAATTTATCGACGGTCTGGTAAATGAGGGCGCGCTGTTTGTATGGTACTTCCACTTCATGCCGGTCGGCATGTCCGCAACACCGGAGCTGATGGTCAATCCGGAACAGCGTATCAAGATGTACCACACCATCCGCCATTTCCGTGCAACAAAGCCGATCTTTGCAATGGACTTCCAGAACGATGGCCAGTATGTCGGCGGCTGCATCGCAGGCGGACGCAAATATCTGCACATCAATGCAGCAGGTGCTGTTGAGCCGTGTGTATTCATCCACTACTCCAACGTCAACATCCATGACGTTTCCCTGCTGGATGCACTGAGAAGCCCGATCTTCCAGGCTTACCACGACAATCAGCCGTTCAACGACAACATGCTGAAGCCGTGCCCGATGCTGGAGAACTCCGGTGCTCTGACAAAACTTGTCAAAGAGACCGGCGCTGTCAACACAGACTACACCGATCCGGAATCTGCAGAACACCTCTGCGCAAAGACCGAACAGTACGCAAAGAACTGGGCACCGGTTGCAGATGAACTCTGGGCTGCAAGCCAGGCTGAGAAAGCTGCAAGAGAACAGGCAAACGCCTGAACCAAAAACCAGATTTATTATAATAGATATGTATCCCCGGCAGGTATTTTCTGCCGGGGATTTTCTTTAAATTCCATCTAACATAAAAGGGCGGATAGATATGTCTCTCCGGCGAATTCCACCTGAGCCAAAGGGGCCGGTATATGTTTCCCTGACGAATTTTATCTGAGTCAGGAAACATATACCGGCCCCTTTTATTCAGTGTTCAGTCCACATGAAACTTCTCCAGCACCGTTTCATTGACATACTCTGCTTTCAGCTCGCCGAGCCGCAGATAATGCGGCTGCTTTCCGTGTGCAGCCAGACAGTCTGCATCGCGCCACTTCTCAATCAGGAGCATGTCATCTGCACTGTCCGTCGGCAGATAGTAGCCATACTTCAGATTTCCTTCCTCATTCTGGCAGGCAACATCAATTCCTTCTGCGACAATTGCATTGATAAATTCCGCGCGCTTTCCGGGTTTGCAGTGATAGGTTACATTTAATACTTCCATTTTCTCATCCTCTCATCATTCGGGCTGATCCGGGATTTCCGGCAAACGATCCTGAAACAAACTCGAATACAATGTTTCAGATCTCCGGTTTTCACCAGAGCGACCATCCCCAGCCATTTCCATTCTGTGTGCCGCTGTTATTATCCCACGAATCGCCTGCTGTGTCACGCGAATCCTGCGCTCCACTGTCATAATTCCCGGACCGGCTTCCTACATTGTTATCGTTATAGCTGTTGTCATAGCCATAGCCGTCCTGACTGCCACCGCCTTCAGAATTGCCGCTGCTGTCATCGCCTCCGAGTCCGAGCTGGCTCATCCAGCGCTCCCACCAGCTTCCACCGGATCCTGAACTGCTGTCATCCCCGCCGGTGCCATCACTGCTGCCGGAGTCATTATCTCCGCTGTTACCGCCGCCGTAGTTATTATTCCCGCTGTCGCCGTTATCATAACGGTCACCACCGGAGCTGTCTGATCTGTCATCATCACTTCCGCCGGCATTTCCATTTTTGAACCAGTCTGACCAGAAATGTTTATGTGTCTGGCATGAGGCAGAATCCTCTGCGAGCCATGACGGAAGAACTGCATCACTGTCGGCTGTCCCCTCAGATGCCTCTTTCAGGTAAATCCGTGTTGTTGTAGAAGGACAGTAGCGTGTCGCTTTTTCGCCGGATTCACTGCATACTGTTACAGCCACGTGGCAGTTGCACTGTGCTACAGGTTCTGTTCCTGCCACAAATACTTCTTCACGCGTCATATCGCCCTGTACTGTGGAGTCGCAGATACCGTCTGCGGCAAGCAGGCCGCTCTTGGTGCAGATTCTGCAGACCTTCAGTTCTTCATCTGATGTGAAATCACTGTTTTCCAGCGATGCATGTGCCTCTGACATCACGTTCTTCCAGATTTCCTGCACGTATTTGCTGCTTTCCTGCGCACCATTGTCGTCATAGCCGCCCCACACGCCGCAGGTGTAGTAAGGCGAGTACCCGACAAACCAGCAGTCCCGCCCTTCAGAAGTTGTTCCGCTTTTGCCGGCAAGTGACATATTGTCAAAATCTGCATAAGCACCGGTTCCATTATCCAGCACGCCGGTCATAGCATCCGTCAGGAGCGCCGCCGTACCCGGTGAGACTGCCTGATGCGTCTCCTGCTGATTATCAAGGAGGACGTTTCCGTCCCGGTCCACAACCTTTGTGTAGTATACGGGCTCCCGGTAAGCACCACCCCGCCCGATCGCTCCATAAGCAGCTGTCAGTTCCAGATTGGTGACGCCGCCGGAAGTTCCGCCGAGTGCAAGTGCTTCTACCTTGTCATCTTCTGTCAGCGTGGAAATGCCAAACTGGCCAAGCTGGTTCCATACAGCATCCATTCCTTCCTTCTGGAAACATTTTAATGCGACAATGTTGTTGGAATCTTCAATTGCCGTCCGGATCGTTGTCATTCCGCCGTACGTACCGCTGGCATTGTTGACTGCTGTCCCGTTGGAATAGGTATACGGCGCATCATCAAATACGGTACCCAGCGTCACGTCCCTGTTTTCCAGCGCCGCAGCATATTCCCCGATGATCTTGATGGTCGAACCCGGCTGTCTGATCACATCCGTCGCACGGTTCATCAGAAGACTGGCTTTCTTCTCTCCGCGTCCGCCGATCATCGCTTTGACCACACCGCTTCTTGTGTCAAGAATCACCATGGACACCTGACCGTCTTCACTTTCATAAAGCTCAGGATTTGCGGCTGCCGCATCGCAGATGGACTGCAGCGCACTGTTCTCTGTCGAATAGATGGTAAGGCCTCCCTTGTAGAGCTGGTTCCAAGCGTCTTCTTCAGAGCATCCCGTCTGTGTCTGCAGATCACTGATCAGCTGCGTCACCAGGGCATCCTCAAACCATGTCATGACTTCCTGTGAAGTTCCGTTCGCCTGCGTCTCCGCAATCCGGGTGTACACATCATCCGCCAAAGCCTCCTGATATGCCTGCTCCGTAATATATCCCTGCTCCAGCATATACTGCAGGACAATCTCCCTGCGCGCAGCATTTTCTTCAGGATTTTCCCGCGGATTGAACTTTGTCGGATTCTTTGTAATTGCTGCCAGTACGGCAGCTTCCGACAGATTCAGATCCGAAATATCCTTGTCGAAGTAATATTTTGCTGCCGTCTCAACACCCCAGTTTCCGCCGCCGAGATTGATTGTATTCAGATAATTTTCGAGGATCCAGTCCTTGGTTGCCTGCCGCTCCAGTTTCAGTGCCAGATACTGCTCCTGAATCTTGCGCTGCAGACGATTCTCGAAAGTCACTTCTTCTGTCCAGTCCGTAAAGACGTTGTTTTTCAGCAGCTGCTGGGTAATTGTGCTTGCACCCTCCGTTACACCGCCGTTCGTCAGTCCGCGGAATACAGCACGCACAATTCCCTTCACATCAATCCCGTGATGTTTATAAAAACGGGAATCTTCAATTGCGACAAACGCATGCTGTAGATCCTCCGGGATCTCGTCCAGCCGTACATAGACACGATTCGACGCCTCTCCGCTGAGATTCAGTACAACATTCTCCTGATCATCCAGGACACTTGAGCGGTATCCCTTTGGAACAGCATCCCAGACCGTCATGTCAGGCGCTCCGCCGATTACAATGCCGGTGTACACACCGGCAGCAATCACCAGAGCCAGAACGAGCAGCGCAATGATTTTCAGACCGATACGGATTATTCTGCCGGATTGATTCTGTTTGTCGTTCTGATCAGATTTGCCCGGCATACTATCCAGTTCAGGGGCACCAGGCATATAATCCGAATCAGGTTCACCCGGCATTCCCCGCTGACCGGGTTCATTGGACATTCCCTGCAGATCCGGGTTGTCCGCTGTGTATGCCTGCTCATCCCATTCATTCCGCATCCGTTCCACCTCCTTTTTGTTTCATACATTTAAATCCCGATCCTGTTGTTTCATACAGTCAAATCCAACATCTCTTTTTTCAAATTATCTGATTCTCCTGATCTCTGAGCGTGTAGTTTGCCGGTTCAATCGCGATCTATGATCGCGCGCAAGCTGCGCGACGCACTTGTGCGTCTTTCTTTGCGGTACACAATGCGCCGGAAGCTGGCGTTTTCTTCTTTTCTGGCAATTCCGCCTGTACGGCCAGCCTTCCAAAGCTAGCGTTTTCTTCTTTTCTGGCAATTCCGCCTGCCCGTCCAACCTTCCATGGCTGGTGTTTTCTTCCTTTCTGGCAATTCCGCCTGTACGGCCAGCCTTCCAAAGCTGGCGTTTTCTTCCTTTCTGGCAATTCCGCCTGTACGGCCAGCCTTCCAAAGCTGGCGTTTTCTTCCTTTCTGGCAATTCCGCCTGCCCAGTCAGCTTTCCATGGC
>JAFRGW010000003.1 GCA_017433615.1 Eubacterium sp. | reverse complement strand
TTAATAAAGAAACTTATTAAATAAATTTATAAAGAGAATTTTGTCAGGAGGAAATTACGATGACATTCGAAAAAGTAAGAGAAATCATGGCGGAAACACTGAACCTGGATGAGGCTGATATTAAATTAGAGGCGACACTGAAGGATCTCGGGATTGATTCCATCGATGCAGTGGAACTGGTTATGGCACTGGAAGAGGCCTATGATGTCAAGATTGCCGATGAAGAGGCAGCAGCGCTGGAGAAGGTCAGCGATATCGTTACATTTATTGAGAAGAAAATTGCGTAAAGGCAATGGCGGTCCGGAGACGGGAGGCAGACAATGGATCTGAATATTTTGAAAAGAATTATGGATGACTTCCGGATATCGGGATTCAGTGAATGCCGTCTGTGTGAGGCTGGTATTACGCTCGAACTGAAGCGGACAGTTCCGGAATCTGTGCAGGCAGGTGCAGCTATACCGGGCGGGAATGGAGATGCCGGGAAGGCTGACGGCGGAATGGTTTCCGGTGCCGGGACAGGAGCAGATGGCGGAAAAGGATTGTATGCGGGCAATGCAGCAGGAGCGAATGCCGGGGCAGGCATGAGTACAGCGACAGGCTTGTACACCGGAACAGAACCGAGTGCCGGAGCAGATTTGAATGCCGGCACGGAAGGCGTGCAGAAAGCCGCCGCAGACGCAGCTGATGCAGCGGTGGTAAAGGCGCAGATGGCCGGTACCTTCTATACGTCTGCGAAACCCGGGGAAGCACCCTATGTTAAGGAAGGAAGCCGTGTTTCCAAAGGCGATACCCTTGGACTGCTTGAGGCAATGAAAGTGATCAGTGAAATCACGGCTCCGGTGAGCGGAACGGTGGAAAGCGTCATGCTGGAGGATGCGGCCTTTGCGGAGTTTGATGCGCCGCTGTTCCGGATCCGGACGGCAGAGTAAAGCAAACTGATTCCAGTGTCCATACGTGCCGTGTGCCGGTCCACTGGAAGGGAAGTATCCGGCGGCATGCGCGCGATCAGAGATCGCGATTTACGATAATGAAAGTATGAGGAGGCGGCTATGTTCCGTAAGATCATGATTGCGGCGCGCGGAGAGATCGCGATGCGTATCCAGCGCTGCTGCAGTGAGATGGGAATGGAGACGGTTCTCATTTATTCAAAAGAAGATGCAAATGAGATGCCGGTGCAGTTCTGCAATGAAGCGGTCTGTATCGGACAGGGAAGTGCCAGAACCAGTTATCTCCAATGGGAGAGTATCCTGCAGGCGGCTGTCGCACACGGATGCGAGGCAATTCATCCGGGGTATGGATTTCTGGCGGAAAATGCAGCGTTTGCGGAGAACTGCGAAGCGGCGGGGATCCGGTTTGTCGGCCCTTCCGCGGAGATTATCCGGATGATGGGTGATAAACAGACTGCCAGACAGCTGATGCAGAAAAACGGCGTGCCGTGTGTGCCGGGATCAGACGGGATCGTAGATTCTGTTCAGGAGGCAGCGGACGCAGCTGAACGTGTCGGCTATCCGGTGCTGCTGAAGGCAACTGCGGGCGGCGGCGGACGCGGCATGCGGATCGCAGAGCGCGCAGAGGATCTGGAAGCGGCTTACCGCGAGGCACAGGCTGAAGCGGAGAGTGCATTCGGCAACGGGGATTTATATCTGGAGAAGCTGATTTTGCACCCGCGTCATATTGAGGTGCAGATTCTCGGGGATATGCATGGTAATGTGATTCATCTCGGAGAGCGTGACTGTTCTATGCAGCGGCGCAATCAGAAAATGATCGAGGAATCGCCGGCGCGCTGTCTGACAGATGAACAGCGTACACAGATTCTGGCGTATGCGGTCCGGGCGGCAAAGGCTGCCGGGTATTACAGTGCCGGAACCGTTGAATTTGTGCTGGACCAGAAGGGCCATCCGTATTTTATTGAAATGAATACCCGGATTCAGGTAGAGCATCCGGTGACAGAATTTGTGACTGGGATTGATCTGGTAAAGGAGCAGTTCCGGATTGCAGCGGGACAGAAACTTTCAGTGGGACAGGCAGATGTGCATTTCTCCGGGCATGCGATTGAGTGCCGGATCAATGCGGAAGATCCGGAACACGGATTCCTGCCGTCTCCGGGAACGGTTCATTTTCTGCATCTTCCCGGCGGCGCGGGCGTGCGGGTAGAGACGGTCCTGTATCAGAACTGTACCATCAGTCCGCTGTATGACAATCTGATCGCCAAGATCATTGTCCACGCGCCCGGACGTCTGGAGGCTATCCGGCGCATGCGGACTGCACTGGAGGAGACCATCATTGACGGAGTGAAGACGAATGTCGAATTTCTGCTGCTGATGATGTACAACACAGACTACATGCTCGGCCGCGTTGATACTTCGTTTATTGAGACAAATACAGCCGGTATTCTTGCATGGAATAAAGCCAGCAGGAAAGAGCCGGTATGAGGAATGGTATAAATGAGCGGGTTTTCTGACAGAAGAAGAACGATGCTTTCCTTTAAAAGGCACCGGGAACATAACAGGGATGTACAGGAACAGTCTGCTGCATTTCTGCAGAAACTATTTGATCCTGATACATTTCACGGATTGTTTCCGACGATCGAATCGGATGATCCGATCCATTTTCCGGGCTACCGCCGGAAACTGAAAGAACTCCGGCGGGTGACCGGAATGTCTGATGCAGTGCAGGCGGGATATGGAAAAATCGGCGGAATGACGGTCTGTGCGGCGGCGCTGAACCGGACATTTCTGATGGGGAGTATGGGAACAGTAGTCGGCGAGACGATTACGCGGGTCGTTGAACTGGCAGCTGAAAAACACACACCGCTGATTATTTTTTCAGCCAGCGGGGGTGCCAGAATGCAGGAGGGAATGTTCTCACTGATGCAGATGGCAAAAACCAGCGCGGCAATTGAGCGGTTCAGAAGAGAAGGCGGATTGTATATTTCTGTCCTGCTGCATCCGACGACAGGCGGCGTCAGTGCGAGTTTTGCGATGCTTGGCGACATTATCCTGGCAGAGCCGGGGGCACTGATCGGATTTGCAGGACCGCGCGTGATCGAGCAGACGATTGGTGAGCAGCTGCCGCCGGGATTTCAGCGGGCGGAATTTCAGCTGGAACATGGTTTTGTTGACAGGATTGTGGAGCGCGGGGAGATGCGTCCGGTACTGCAGCAGATTCTGCGGCTGCACTGTCGTGCGGACGGAAGAACGCAGGACAGAAGTTAACAGAGGTGGGTGACCCTGAATATGTGGATCCGCGGGAATGAAGATGCATAAAGCAAAGAGTGCTTTGCACTGTGTGCGCCGCCCGGGATCGTCGGACAGTTAAAAGATGAGGAAAGTGGAACAGGATAAATGAGAAAACAGAAAAAAATATCTGCGTTCGGGCATGTGCAGATTGCGCGGGACCGGAACCGCCCCAAAGTGACGGATCTGATCAGTGGACTGTTTGATGATTTTCTGGAATTATCCGGCGACAGGACCGGCAGGGAAGACCGCTCTGTGATCGGCGGCATCGGACTTCTGGACGGAATGCCCGTCACAGTTGTCGGTCACCGGAAGGGCAGGACCCTGGAGGAAAATGTCGCCTGCAATTTCGGCATGCCGGGTCCTGAGGGGTTCCGGAAATCGCTCCGACTGATGAAACAGGCAGAGAAATTCGGCAGGCCGGTTATTACGCTGATTGATACACCCGGGGCCTATCCCGGGATGGAGGCGGAGGAGAACGGCATCAGCACGGCGATTGCGGAGAATATGGCGCAGATGAGTGATCTGAAGGTACCGGTGATTGCGCTGATTACCGGAGAAGGAAGCAGCGGCGGCGCGCTGGCGCTGGGAGTTGCCGACCAGATCTGGATGCTGGAATATGCCGTATTTTCGATTCTCTCACCGGAGGGATTTGCAAGCATTCTGTGGAAGGATGCGGCCAGGAGCAGTGAAGCGAGTGAGCTGATGCGCATGACGGCTGCAGATTTATATGAAGACGGTCTGATCGACCGGGTAATCAGTGAGCCGGAAGGCGGCATCCAGAATGATTTTGCCGGCAGCTGCGCGGCGCTGAAGAATGCACTTGCAGGGACGGTCAGAGAATTGGCGGAAGTCCCGACGGAACAGCTGCTGGAACGCCGATATCAGAAATTCCGCGGAATCCGGAGAGATTTATAAATAACGGTCTGTTTCCGGCGCTGTAATATCTGGCAGGACCAGGAATCTGTATTTTATAATGCCGGGAAAGAGGAAAAGGAGCCGCAGAGGGTATGAGTATTGGAATCGAAATAATCGGTCTGGGGAAGCAGCTGCCTGCTGCGTGTGTGACGAATCAGCAGATCGCTGAGAAGACCGATACCAGTGACGAATGGATCCGTACGAGATCCGGGATCCGAACCCGCTATTTTTGCGGGGATGGTGAGACGCAGACAGATCTGGCAGCCGGCGCGGCGGCAAATGCGCTTGCGGATGCCGGAATCCGGCCTGAAGAGATCGGCATGTGTATTGTGGCGACAGCGACACCGGAGTATGTGACGCCGGCGACGGCTGCAGTTGTGCAGAAGCGTCTCGGACTGCAGGAGGATATCCCTGCATTTGATCTGAACGCAGCCTGTACCGGTTTTGTTTACGGCCTGCAGCTGTCGGCTGCCATGTTGAATTCCGGTACGCTGCGGCATCCCTGCGTTTTATTAATCGGCGCGGAGCGTCTGTCGGGCGTGATTGATCCGGCTGAGCGCAGCACGTATGTGCTGTTTGGTGACGGTGCGGCAGCGGCGGTGATCCGCGCATCTGATGCAAAGCGGTTTTTCTGCAGACTCGGGGTGCGTGGTGATACGGAAGTACTATACGGACCGACGAAAGAAAAACAGGAGCCATTTCTTCATATGAATGGCAGAGCTGTCTTCCGCTTTGCCACAGAGACCATTCTTTCCGGCATTGCGCTGCTGGAACAGGAGAGCGGTGTGCAGGCAGCAGATGTGGATTATATTGTCTGCCATCAGGCAAATCAGCGGATTATCGAGCATGTACAGAAAAAACGGAAGCTGCCGCATGAGAAATTTTTCATGAATCTGCAGAAATACGGGAATACGAGTGCTGCCAGCATTCCGCTGGCACTGGCAGATATGAAAGAAGCGGGACTGCTGAAGCCCGGCGTGCGTCTGTTCCTCCTCGGATTTGGCGGAGGGTTAACGACAGGTGCTGCATATATGGAATTCTGAGTGGTAAATGATCCCGGAATGCTCCGGGGGTTCGGAAGGAATCTGCAGAGGAATCCGGGAATCATCCGGTGAAAAAGGAGAATACAGATGAAACGTTTGAATGAGCTGCTGAATATTCGTTATCCCCTGATTCAGGGCGGCATGGCCAACATTGCGACAGGTGCATTTGCAGCTGCCTGCTCCAATGCGGGTGCACTCGGCATGATTGCGACAGGCGGACTGGATGCAGAAAAGCTTGAGGAGCAGATTCACATTGCAAGATCACTGACGGATAAACCATTCGGTGTCAATATGATGCTGATGATGCCGGATATCGATGCCATGGCAGAAGTTGCCGCGCGTGAGGGCGTGCAGATCGTGACGACAGGTGCCGGGAATCCCGGAAAGTATATGGAGCTCTGGAAATCGCACGGTATGACGGTGATTCCGGTGTGCGCAAGTGTGCTGCTGGCGCAGCGGATGGTCCGGATCGGTGCGGATGCCATTATCGCAGAGGGAACTGAAAGCGGCGGTCATGTCGGTGAAATGACGACGATGGCGCTGGTTCCGCAGATGGCTGACAGAATTTCCATTCCGGTGATTGCAGCCGGGGGTATTGCGGACGGCCGTCAGCTGGCAGCTGCTTATGCACTCGGCGCCTGCGGCGCGCAGATCGGAACGGTTCTCCTTGCCAGTGAGGAGTGTCCGATTCATGAGAATTATAAGCAGGCGCTTCTGGAATCAAGTGATAACAGTACGGTTGTAACCGGACGTAGTGTGAATGCACCAGTGCGTATTCTGAAAAACAGAATGGCACGCATGTATCTCCGGCGTGAGCGCGCGGGCGCAACGCAGGAAGAGCTTGAGCAGTACACACTGGGCTCCCTTCGGAAGGCTGTATTTGACGGCAATACGCAGGAAGGATCACTGATGGCGGGACAGGTGTGCGGCCAGCTGAAGGAAATTCAGCCGCTTGAGAAAATCTTTTCACGTATTACAGAAGAAGCGGATGCGGTTATGGCAGGAATGTGCGCGGCTGCGGTATAAACTAAGGGAGGGCGCTATGAAACGAGCATTTATGTATGCCGGCCAGGGAAGTCAGCGGCCCGGCATGGGGCAGGATCTGTATGAGCAGTTCCCGTTATTTGCAGAGGTACTGGACCGGGCAGAGCGTGTCAGACCCGGCCTGAAGGAAATGATGTTCACCGGATACAGCAGCACAGATTCGGAAATCAGTATGGAGAAGCGGCAGCCGGAAAATGACAGGCAGAACCGGTTTTTGGAAAACAGCAGACAGAACCCGTTGCCGGAAAATGACAGGCAGAACCTGATGCCGGAATTGTCTCAGACACAGAATACACAGCCGGCACTGGCTGCGTTTGCGGCGGGCGTGACTGCAGTTCTCTATGATGCCGGAATCAAGCCGGATTATGCGGCAGGACTGAGTCTCGGGGAGTACAGCGCGCTGCACGCAGCAGGTGTATTTGACGTAGATACACTGATTGGTCTGACGGCATTTCGAGGGAAGGTAATGCAGGAGGCCGGGGCAGGAAAAGACACCTGTATGAGTGCGGTGCTCGGACTTCCGGCAGAAGCGGTGCAGCACATCTGTGAAGCAGCTTCTCCGCAGGGCGCGGTCTCGGTAGCAAATTACAACACACCGGTGCAGACGGTTATTGCCGGTTACAGCAGTGCGGTTGCGAGAGCGGAAGCGCTGGCGAAAGAGGCAGGGGCCAGACGATGTATCCGTCTGGATGTAAGCAGTGCATTTCACACAGAACTGATGAATCCGGCTTCACGGGCACTGCATGATTATTTTAACAATATTGTATTTGGAAACATGCAGTTTCCTGTCATCTTTAACACAACTGCCCGTCCGCTTGCCGAAGCTTCCGGCGAGACAATTCCGGCCCTTCTGGAACGGCAGGTGAAGTCATCGGTGCAGATGGCCGGCACGATCCGGTATCTGGCGGACAGTGGTGTGGAAGAAATTATAGAGATTGGCCCGGGATCCGCCATCAGCGGTTTTGTGCGCAAGACGGATAAACGGATCCGGGCAGTCAGTATTGATACCGCGGAAGATTTGAAGAAAGTTCTGGAACAGGGTTGAATCGGACGGGTCTGCAGTTCTGCGATGACTGTGCTTACGAAAACAGCCTGATTTAACGCAATAGATGGGGGAGTCCCCGCCTCTACAGGCGGAGGGTATTGTATCAAACTTGACTTAGTGGGGAAGTCCCCTGCCTTTCCAGATGAAGTGCATATGTCTCGATTGAAAGAGGGAGGAAGTAATCATGTCTTTGCAGGGACAGACAGCGCTGGTGACCGGCGGAAGCCGCGGAATCGGACGTGCGATCTGTATCAGATTGGCACAGGAGGGTGCAGATCTTGTTATTAACTGTGCGGGAAATATTTCCGGCGCGGAAGAAACAGCAAAAATGTGTGAAACATACGGCGTCCGTACATTGTGCATTCAGGCGGATATCGCCGATGCACAGGCCTGCGGCGAGATGTTTGTAAAGGCCAAAGAATTCGGCGGAAGAATTGATATTCTCGTCAACAACGCAGGTATCACCAGAGATCAGCTGCTACTCAGGATGAAAGAAGAAGAATATCAGCGCGTCATCGATGTAAATCTGACCGGCACTTACCACTGTATGAAAGAAGTTTCCCGCATGATGCTGCGGCAGCGTTACGGCAGAATTATCAGTATCAGCAGCGTGGTGGGCGTGCGCGGCAATGCCGGACAGATCAACTATGCGGCGGCGAAAGCCGGCATCATCGGCATGACAAAATCCCTCGCAAAAGAACTGGCGGCAAAACAAGTCACCGTGAACGCAGTGGCGCCAGGCTGGATTGAAACAGAGATGAGTGATGCGGTCAGTGATGAGGCAAAAGCTGCATTTCTGGCACAAATTCCCGCTGGCCATCCCGGAAAGCCGGAAGACATTGCAAACGCAGTATGTTTCCTGGCACAGCCGGAAAGTAGGTATATCACCGGGCAGGTTCTGTGTGTTGACGGCGGCATGGCAATGTGAAGGAGACAGAAAACTGTCCATTGACTCCTTTGTAAAGGAAAAAGAGGAATAGATCTATGAGAGAGAAAGAAACCGTCGTAATCACAGGAATGGGAGTGGTTTCCCCGATTGGCAATACAGTAGCTGCGCTGTGGGATTCTGTTGTGGCAGGGCGGTGCGGCATTGCACCGATTACGCGTTATGATACTGCAGGCAGAAAGGTAAAGCTGGCCGGCGAGGTCAGGGATCTTGATCTGTCCTTATATATGGACAGTAAGGAAGAACGACGGATGGACCGCTACTCAAAATATGCTGTTGCGGCGGCTGTACAGGCGATGCAGGATGCGGGTGTAACGGAGCCGGAGTCCGGCACGCCTTTTGAAGAACGGATCCGCTGGGGCTGTATGATGGCCAGCGGAATTGGTGGTTTACGCACGATTGAAGAGGAACAGATGCGGGGTGTGGAGAAAGGCTTTGACCGTGTGTCTCCGTTTTTTATTCCGAAGACCATTGCCAATATGGGTGCCGCACATATCGCAATCCGTTATGGACTGCACGGTGTCTGCACCTGTGCGGTTACTGCGTGCGCGAGTGCGGCAAATGCAATCAGTGATGCGTACCGCATGATTTCGGACGGATACGCGGATCTGATCCTTGCAGGCGGCGCGGAATCAGCCCTGACACCCCTGGGCATGGGCGGGTTTACCTCTCTGAAAGCACTGACATCCGAGGAGGATCCTGCGCGCGCGTCCATTCCATTTGATCAGGAACGCAGCGGGTTTGTCATGGGAGAGGGTGCCGGGGCACTGGTCCTGGAATCTCTCACACACGCAAGGCAGCGCGGAGCGAAGATCTACGCGGAAGTCGCCGGCTGCGGTATGACCTGTGACGCGTACCATATGACGGCGCCGATGCCGGAGGGAACCGGTGCGGCAGCCTGCATGCAGATGGCGCTTGCGGACGCAGGCATTACAGATCCTTCAGTGGTTGATTATATTAATGCGCATGGTACATCAACGCAGATGAATGACAGCTGTGAATCAGCGGCCGTCCGGAGAGTTTTTGGCAGTCATGCAGATCCTGAAAGCGAAGGTTGTCTGAAAGTCAGCTCTTCCAAATCCATGACAGGACATCTGCTCGGAGCAAGTGCGGCGGTCGAAGCCATTATAACTGTGAAGGCACTTCAGGAGCAGTTCCTGCCGCCTACGATCAACTACCGGGTTCCAGATCCTGCATGTAATCTGGATGTCGTACCGGGTAAAGGATATGCACATCCTATACATACCGCACTTTCGAACTCATTCGGATTCGGCGGACACAACGTGACGCTGGTCCTTCGTGAATGCATCTGACTTTTTATGCAGATTCGGCGGATTGCAGAGAAGAACGCGCATGCGCACTGCACAGACCGCTCACGATCGGAGAATATAATTAAACGGACCGATTTACGCGCATCAGATGTGCGTCATAAATCAAATAACAGGAGAAAATAAAAATGCAGCTGAATTCCAATGAAATCGAACAGATTCTTCCGCATCGCTACCCGTTCCTGCTCGTAGACCGGATCACAGCGTGTGAACCCGGGAAATACGCAGACGGACGGAAATGTGTCAGCGCCAATGAAATGCAGTTCTGCGGGCATTTTCCGGGACAGCACATCATGCCCGGCGTACTGATCATTGAGGCACTTGCCCAGACCGGCGCAGTCGCGATCCTGACAGAGGAAGAAAACAGAGGAAAAACCGCACTGTTCGGCGGCATCCGCAATGCGCGGTTCCGGCGCCAGGTCGTGCCGGGTGATGTGCTTGAACTCCACTGCGAAATCACCGCCCGCAAGGGTCCGGTCGGCAAAGGAACTGCTGTTGCAAAAGTAGACGGTGAGACTGCTGTCACTGCAGAACTGACCTTTGCAATTTCCTGATATCCGGGGCTGCTGCATTGTGACTCACAATGTGACAGCCTCTTCTTTTTTTGTGCATAAAAAACTGGAATTGTTTTGACAGATCTTACAGGATTGCATAGAATTAAAATCGGAGCATCTTATCAATAGATAAACGGGGATACGATTGTGAATGTAGTTGACGCTTTTGAAGAAGTATACACCAAATTTAAGCTTCATTTTTACCGAGAGGTGTTCGGGCGGTTCAGCAACCGCGAGGCGACATTGACAACGGTCGAGACATTTTGTATGGAAGTGATTCATGCCATGAACATGCCGACGGTAAATGAATTCGCTTCCTTTATCAATATTTCGCCGCCAAATGCGGCCTATAAGGTCAATAATCTGGTTAAGAAAGGATATCTGGAACGGATTCCCTCGGAAAAGGATAAGCGTGAAGTTTACCTGAAGCCGACAAAGAAATATGAGGATTATTTTAATATCAGCAGCAAATACGAGCATGCTGTCTGGGACCGCCTGGAAGAGCGGCTGGCACCGGACGAGCTGGAAGCACTCCGCCGTGCGCTGGTGATCATGACGACGGAACTGATGGATGAGGTTCCGGCCTATAAGAAAGACAGAAATAACGGATAAGAAGGAACCTGCAGGCAGAGGAATACGGAGGCCGGATGATTGACCCGGAAAGAGAAAGCTGCGAAAAAGGAAAAAAAGAATAGGTCCATCTCCAGAGCGGTTCTGTGGATTCTTGCAGCAGCCGTACTGGTAATGCTGGCAATTTCGACCATGCTGAACTGGAGCTTTATGAAAATAGGCGTTACGGCACTGTTGTCTATGAGCGGTTCCAATGCGGCAGTCGGTTTCAGACACACCGTTGAAATGGCCGACGGACTGGAAGAATACGTGTCCGGCGTGATGGATACGTATAACAGTATTCCGGATGAAATCCGCAGGAAGCCTGATTCAGACGCTTATCGCGCTTATTTCGCTCCATTCCTGGAGAGTGATTTTTATAAGGAGACAACTGCGGTTCTGGAAAAGGACGAAAGCCGGTATACGTTTCTGGAAAAGGATGTCTATCTGGCCATGTACGACCGGGAGCAGATGACACTGGTCTATTTACTGGATCCAAAGGAATCGGACCAGGAGTGGAATGCGCAGGTCGGTGAGTGGGAACAGGCAGATCAGGAGGAGATGGATGCCTTCTTTTCGAAGGACGAGATTATTCTGAGACACAGGAATATCTCAGAGCGATATGGGGAATTGCTTACCATTGCAGACCCGTTGATAAATGATGAAGGTGAAATAATTGCATTTGCAATGTCGGACATTCCGTTTGCTTATGTCAATGCATCTTCTGCGATCTTCACGATTTTATATGCGATTGTCATGACAATTGCGCTTGTGATTCTTTTCCTGATCATCCGCGCCGTTATGAGACGGCGTCTGATGAAACCGATCCGGGAAATTTCCAATGCGGCTGAGCAGTACACTTTAAGCCGTACGGATGACAGGAGTGATAAAAAATATTTCAGTCAGCTGAATGTCCATACAGGAGATGAGCTGGAAGAACTGAGCCATGTGATGGCCGGGATGGAACAGGAGATTACTGTATATGAGGAAAACCTGACAAAGGCCGCAGCGGAGGAAGAGCGGATCCAGACAGAGCTCAGCCTTGCAGCCGGCATTCAGCTGGGCATGCTGCCGCGGGTTTTTCCGCCGTATCCGGAGCGGCAGGAATTTGACATCTATGCGATGATGGATCCTGCCAAAGAAGTGGGCGGCGATTTCTATGACTTCTTCCTGATTGATGAAGATCATCTTGCGCTGGTGATCGCGGACGTTTCGGGAAAAGGAATTCCGGCTGCGCTCTTTATGATGGCTGCCATGATTGTTCTGAATAACTTCGCATCTGAAGGATATTCACCGGCAGAGGTACTGCGCCGTGCGAATGAGAAAATCAGCAGATCCTCGAAGGTGGATATGTTTGTGACGGTCTGGTTCGGCATTCTGGATCTGAAGACCGGTGTCGTGACGGCTGCAAATGCCGGACATGAGTATCCGGCAGTGAGGCATCCGGAAGGTGAATTTGAGCTGCTGCATGACAAACACAGCTTTGTGATCGGCGGCATGGCTGGTATAAAATACAAAGAATATACCTTCACGCTGGAACCGGGTGCATCACTGTTCCTGTATACCGACGGGGTCGCAGAGGCGGCAAACAGGCAGGAGAAATTCTATGGCTGTGAAAGGATGCTGGCCGCACTGAATCAGACCGGAAATATGACTGCGCAGGAGATCCTGCAGAAAGTCCGCGGGGATGTGGACCAGTTCGCAGAGGGGGCACCGCAGTTTGACGATTTGACGATGCTTTGCGTAACGTATAAAGGATGTTGATTTTTTGGGCTGTTTCCTTCATAATTGGACACGACTCAGAAGCACTTTTGATTATTCTCCCGGAAAGAACGGATGAGGATTCTTAAAAAGGCTATATAAAAAAGTAAGAATGAAAGAGGAAAAAACATTATGCATTGGTCAGATGTGATCGCTGAAGAATTAATTAAGAGAAGTCCGGATAAGGAAGAATATGTCTGTGCGGCGGGAATCAGCCCGTCCGGTTCCATTCATATCGGAAATTTCCGTGACATTGCCACCAGTCTGTTTGTCGTCCGCGCACTGGAGCGCAGAGGCAAAAAGGCCCGTCTCCTGTTTTCGTGGGATGAATTTGACCGTCTGCGCAAGGTGCCGGTCAATGTTGAGAAGATTACGGAAGGGTTTGAGAAGTACATTGGATATCCATATGTCGATGTTCCGAATCCGTTTCCGACAGAAGAGAAGACTTACGCGGAATATTTTGAGAAGGAATTTGAGCAGGCAATTGAGAAGTTCAGCATTAAGCTGGACTACCGTCACCAGGGCGAGCTGTACCGCTCCGGTGCTTATCGTGATGACATTATTACCGCTCTGGACAAGCGCGCGGAGATTTTTGATATTTTGAACAGCTTCCGGACACAGGATGCCGCAGAGGGCGAGAAAGAAGCATACTATCCGGTCAGCATTTACTGTCCGGAATGCAAGCGCGACACAACAAAGATTACCGGATACAGCGACGCGGATAAGGTCGCGCAGTTTACCTGCAAATGCGGCCACACCGGGACATTTGATTTCCACAAAGATACCAACTGCAAGCTTGCCTGGAAGATCGACTGGCCGATGCGCTGGAAGTATGAACAGGTTGACTTCGAGCCGGGCGGCAAGGACCATGCTGCACCGGGCGGTTCCTATGACACCAGCCGCGTGATTGCTGAGAAGATCTACGGCATCAAGGCACCGGTCTTCAAGGGCTATGAGTTTATCGGCATCAAAGGAACGACGGGCAAGATGTCCGGCTCTTCAGGTCTGAATCTGACACCGGATACACTGCTGAAGATTTATCAGCCGCAGATTCTGCTGTGGCTGTACTCCCGCGTCGAGCCGAACAAGGCATTTGATCTCTGCTTTGACGACGGCATTCTGCGGCAGTATTTTGAGTTCGACAAGCAGTACAACCAGTACATCAGCGGCGAGGCGGATGAGCGTGTTAAGACGATCATCGAAAACTGTCTGCTGACAGATGAGAAGATCCATACGGTGCCGATGTCGCTTCTGGTACAGCTGGGTTCGATTGTCGACTTTAACGTGCCGATGCTGGAGACCGTTTTTGAGAAGATCAATCAGCCATATAAATATGAAGAATTTAAGGAGCGTCTGGATCTTGCAAAATACTGGCTGGAGAACTGTGCGCCGGAAAATGCAAACAAGCTGATTCCGTACCGCAACTGGGAAGTCTATGAGGCGCTGAATGAGGATGAGAAGAAGGAAATCACGCTTCTGTATGAATACCTCAGCACACAGGAATACAGCCTTGATGAGCTGAACCAGGAACTGTATGCGATCCCGAAACAGGTATTCGGCGAGGATGCAGAGAATCTGAAAAAGCTGCAGGGCGCATTCTTCAAGGCGGTATACAAGCTGCTCCTGAACAAGGAGAAGGGACCGCGCCTGTATCTGTTCCTGTATGCGATCGAGAAGGAAAGCTACCTGCGTCTGCTGGATTTCTCCACGCCGAAGACAGAGGAGGAACAGACACCGATTTCCGAACTGAACAAAGAGCCGGAAGAGGAAGAGCAGGTTGTCGAGTACGGCGAGCCGGATCCGGTTGAGCCGGTTAAGGAAGAGATTCCGCTGGATGTATTTGACAAGCTGGATCTGCGCGTCTGCAAGATCCTGAAGTGTCAGGAAATCAGAAAATCACACAGCTGCTACAAGCTGACCCTCAACGATGGTCTGAAGGAGCGTGTGATCGTGTCTTCCATTAAGCATGATTACAAGCCGGAGCAGCTGGTCGGGAAGAAGATTATTGTCATCGCAAACCTGGAGCCGGCCCGTATTACCGGCGTCAAGAGCGAGGGTATGCTGCTGGCGGCGACAAACAATGCGTGCGGCTGTCAGGTGGTCTTTGTGGATGATATCGTTCCGGAGGGAACTCGGATTAAGTAATTATTGAGATTCAGGTCGAAACGGGTTGATTTGAGCGGATGTGACTTCACGTCAGGATATCCGCTCAAAAGCAATTCCGTCCAACATTAATATAGCTGCGACACAGATATAAGAGGCATCAGAGTGGACAAGTATACAGTAACAGGAATGAGCTGCGCGGCCTGCCAGGCGCGCGTGGAAAAAGCGGTGGCGAAGGTGCCGGGCGTCACATCCGTGGCGGTCAGTCTGCTGACCAATTCCATGGGTGTTGAGGGAAGTGCCGCGCCGGAGGAAGTGATCCGGGCGGTGACGGACGCCGGCTATGGCGCAGAGATGCAGGGTGTACAGGCGGCAGAAAGCGGAGAAAAAGCTTCGGCGGCTGCCGCATTTGCGGCGCAGGAGGAGGCGCTGCGTGACCGGGAGACGCCGCTGCTGAAACGGCGTCTGATTCTGTCGGCGGCATTTCTTGCCGTACTCATGTATATCACAATGGGGCACAATATGTGGGGATGGCCGCTCCCGGCGTATTTTCACCACAATCATCTGGGACTGACACTGACCCAGATGGTTCTTGCAGCCATTGTTATGATCATCAACCGTAAATTCTTCGTCAGCGGATTCGGGTCGCTGCGGCACGGCGCGCCGAATATGGATACCCTTGTGGCAATGGGATCCGGCGTGTCTTTCGGGTGGAGCGTTTTCGTCTTTTATGAGATGTGCGGCATGATTACAAAAGGCGCAGATAACATGGAGCTGATGGAGCTGTATCATAATCAGCTGTATTTCGAGTCGGCAGCCATGATTCTTGCCCTGATCACCGTCGGGAAAATGCTCGAGGCCATGTCCAAGGGCAGGACGACGGATGCCCTGAAGAGCCTGATGAAGCTCGCGCCGCAGACGGCAGTGGTTCTGCGGAACGGTGAAGAGACAGAGGTTGCAGTCGGTGAGGTTGCGGCTGGCGATATATTTGTTGTGCGGCCGGGTGAGAGCATCCCGGTGGACGGCACGGTGCTGGAAGGCATCAGCGCGGTAAATGAGTCCGCACTGACCGGTGAGAGCATTCCGGTGGATAAGAACCCCGGCGACCACGTCAGTGCCGCGACAATCAATCAGTCCGGTTATCTGCAGTGCCGGGCGGAGCGCGTCGGCGCAGATACGACGCTGGCGCAGATCATCAGTATGGTATCGGATGCGGCGGCGACCAAGGCACCGATTGCCCGGATTGCAGACCGCGTGTCAGGCGTGTTTGTGCCGGCCGTGATCGGAATCGCCGCAGTCGTTGTAATCGGGTGGCTGCTGCACGGCGAATCCTTGAGCTTTGCACTTGCGCGCGGTATTTCCGTGCTTGTGATTTCCTGCCCGTGCGCACTGGGTCTGGCAACACCTGTGGCCATTATGGCCGGAAACGGACTCGGCGCGCGGAACGGTATTTTGTTTAAAACCAGTGAGGCACTGGAAAATACAGGCAAAACCGATGTTGTAGCGCTGGATAAAACAGGTACCATCACTTCCGGGGAACCGGCGGTAACAGATCTGCTCCCGGCAGAACATATTCCGGAAGAAAAGCTGCTTGCGGCGGCATATGCCCTTGAGCAGAAGAGTGAACATCCGCTCGCAAAAGCGATTGTCGCGCGGGCAGAGGCAGATCAGATCCCGGCAGCAGAAACAGAGGATTTCCTCGTGCAGCCGGGCAAAGGCCTGGAAGCTGTTGTGGGCGGGAAACGCCTGCATGGCGGCAACAGCCGTTATATACAGGAATTCTGCAGCATTTCCGGTCAGTTTGAACAAGAAGCTGCAAAGCTCGCAGAAGCAGGCAAGACGCCGCTCTACTTTGAGGAAGACGGGAAGCTGCTTGGCGTCATTGCAGTCGCAGATGTGATCAAACCGGATTCGGCAGAGGCAATTCGCGAGATGCGGAATCTCGGCCTCCGCGTTGTTATGCTGACAGGCGACAACGAGCGGACGGCCCGCGCGATCGGCGCGGCAGCCGGCGTGGACGACGTCGTGGCAGGCGTTCTGCCGGACGGAAAAGAAGCTGTGATCCGGGAATTGCAGAAACAGGGACGCACAATTATGATCGGCGATGGTATTAACGATGCCCCGGCGCTGACACGGGCCGATACCGGCATCGCGATCGGCGCAGGAACGGATGTGGCCATTGACAGTGCAGACGTCGTACTGATGAACAGTTCGTTAAAGGACGCTGCGGCGGCAATCCGGCTCAGCCGGGCTGTTCTGCGCAACATCCACGAGAACCTGTTCTGGGCATTTTTCTACAATGTGATCTGCATTCCGCTGGCAGCCGGCCTGTTTGTGTGGAAACTGAATCCCATGATCGGCGCAGCGGCAATGAGTTTATCAAGTTTCACTGTCTGCATGAATGCACTGCGGCTGAACCTGTTCCGTCTGCATGATGCATCCCATGACAGACCCCGGCGGAAAAGGACGGAAACAAAAGACACAGGCAGGACAAATGAAAACGGCGAAGCCGGAACGACGGCCGATGACATACAGAATGACGGCAGCCATGCGGCCGCAGATCAAAACAACATAACAACAACAGCAGAAGAAAGGAGCAGCCAGATGGAAAAAACAGTACAGATTGAAGGAATGATGTGCACACACTGCGAGGCAACCGTTAAAAAAGCACTCGAAGCACTCGACTTCGTGGCAGAAGCAGTGCCCAGCCACGAAGAAAACCGCGCAGTACTGAAACTATCCGGAGACTTCGATGAGGCTGCTGTGAAAAAAGCGGTCGAGGATAAGGATTATACGTTTGTGGGTGTTCTGTAAGGAATACGAATGTGCTGATTGATGTCACATTTGAGAAAGGAAGTACAAACAGTGGCATTACGACAAAGATCCAGAAAATATTTTATACGGGGCTGCATTTTTCTCGCCGCCTTTCTCATTTTTACAATCATCGTGCGGTTTGTGAATGTGGAGCCGATCGGGCCCGAGGGAACATCTGTCGGACTCGCGAAGCTGAACGGGGCAGTGTTTAACCGGCTCGGCGGGTTCCATCAGGGATTTTACACACTTTCGAATATACTCGGCGCAATTGTCCTGCTGGGCGGACTCTGTGTCGCACTTCTGACAGTCATTCAGGCAGTACATAAGCGGAGCATCCGGAAGGTAAACTGGGATCTGAAGGTTTATATTCTGTACGGGATCGCAGTGCTTGTGATCTATCTTGTAACAGAGCATTTTTCCATCAACTGGAGACCGGTGATTCTGGATGCGGAAAAGGGACTGGAACTCTCGTATCCGTCATCACACACGCTGCTTTCGATTTCAGTAATCGGTGCAATTACGGCGCAGATCAGACTCCGGGTCAAGGATGCGGGAACACGGCATATCCTTGAGATCGGTGCGTGGGTGCTCGCATCCGTAACGGTCCTGGCACGTTTTCTGTCCGGTGTCCACTGGACGACGGATATCATCGGGAGTATTCTGCTGGCGACGGCACTCTGCGAGGGTTACCGGGCGGCGGTGAAATACCGCTACAGAAGATTCTGATGCATGTGGATTTGCCGCGTGAAGATGCCCGATGCAGCGGCCATATGATACAGACATTCGTAACTGAAGACCGGCATAGTGTATGAGGAAAAAATATGGCGTCTCCGATTATTGAAATGAGGCAGATCAAGAAGACCTTCGGCCTGATCACTGCAAACAGCGGGGTCAATCTGGAGATCTATCCGGGCGAAATCCACGCGCTGCTCGGTGAGAACGGTGCGGGAAAGAGTACATTGATGAACGTCCTTACGGGGATCTATGCCCCGGACGGCGGTGCAATTTATTATAAGGGAAAGCGAGCAGACATTCGTACGCCAAAAGATGCGGTCGCGCTCGGAATCGGTATGGTGCATCAGCATTTCCGCCTGATTCCGACGCTGACTGTGGCCGAGAATGTCTTTTTATATTCTGAAAATAAAAGCTTTTTCCTGAAGAAGGAACAAATTGAGCGCGAAATTGACGCATGTGCAAAAGAATTCAATCTGGAAGTGGATGCATCCGCCTATGTGTGGCAGCTTTCTGTCGGCGAGCAGCAGCGCGTCGAGATCGTAAAATTGCTTTACCAGGGAGCGGAGATTCTGATACTGGATGAGCCCTCTGCGGTTCTTACGCCGCAGGAGGCGCAGCATATGTTTGATACACTGCGCAGGATGGCGGACAGCGGCAAGGCGGTGATCGTGATCTCCCACAAGATGAATGAGGTCATGAACAACGCGGACCGCATTACCGTACTCAAGGGAGGAACCGTCGCGGACACGATGCTGGCCGCGGATGCCACCGTGGAGCGTCTGACAGAGGCTGTGGTCGGCACCAGCATGGGAACGCAGAAGCGGTCTCTGGACCGTGAGCCCGGGGATGAGATTGTATTTACCATGGAAGGTGTATCTGCCAGGAATGACAGAAATCTGCCGGCGCTCAAAGATATCTCGCTCTCCATCCGGAAAGGGGAAATTTTCGGCATTGCCGGTGTCGCCGGAAACGGACAGCGCGAGCTCTCTGAAGTCATTGCAGGACTGCGGCCGGTGACAGCAGGCAGGATCCTGCTGCAGGGTTCCAATATTACAAAAGCTTCTGTCAGGGACCGGATCAGACGCGGCGTTGCATTTATTCCGGAGGACCGGAGAACGACAGGTCTGGTTCTCGAACTGGATATGAAACACAACCTGATTCTGAAGGAATATAATCAGAAAAAATACAGCAGGGCGGGCATTCTGCAGGAAGAGCAGATGCAGAAAGACGCTGACGCTTATACGGATGCTTATGAAATAAAGCACGCAGGCGTATCGTATCCGGTCGGCCTGATGTCGGGCGGAAACCAGCAGAAACTCCTGTTTGCCCGTGAAGTGGCGGGAAATCCGCAGTTGATCGTCGCGGCATATCCTGTGCGCGGGCTTGACATTGGCGCGGCGGAGGTAATCCGCCGGATTCTGAATGAGCAAAGCTGGAAGGGCGCAGCGGTTGTCTTTATTTCAGAGGAACTGGAAGAAATTTTCGATATGTGTGACCGGGTCGGTGTTCTCTGTGACGGAGAGCTGATGGGGATCCGGGATATCGATGAGACGGATATTATGGAAATCGGAAGAATGATGACCGGAGAAAGAGAGCCCGGGGAAAGTCAGAAAGGAGGGGACAGATGATGCGCGGCCGGATCTATCTCAAAAAGCGAATTGGCGTGCCCGTCTGGTACAGGGTGCTCAATCCGGTTCTTTTCGTAATCCTTGCCCTGCTTTTCAGCGGGATCTTCCTTGTGGCAGTCGGATTTAATCCGGTGATTGTTTACGGAAAAATGCTGAAGACCATCTGTTCTGCGAGCGGTTTGAAGCGAAGCATCGAGGCGGGAATTCCGCTGATGCTTACCGGCCTTGCGGTTGCTTTCGGCTACCGGATGAATCTGAACAATATCGGAGCAGAGGGGCAGTACGCGCTGGGCGCGGTGTTCTGTGTCGGCTTTGCGCTGTACGGACCGGTGATGCCGCCGCCTCTGAAAATACTCGGGATGTTTATTGCAGCTGTCCTGGGCGGCGGAGCGGCCGCACTGCTTGCGGCAATTCCGAAAGCATTCTGGGGGGTAAATGAGACCATCCTGACGATGATGCTGAATTACATTTTCCTGTATGTCCTGAACTTCCTGATGTACGGGCCGTGGAAAATGCTGAATCAGATGGTTGCGCAGACCCGGATCATTGACGAGCGGTACTGGCTGCCGGAAATCGGCCATACAGGGATCAATTCGGTATTGATTATCGTAATTCTGATCGCTGTCGCACTTCAGTTTTTCCACACAAAGACGACCGGCGGGTACCAGATGGAGGTCATCCGCAGAAGTCCCCGCGCCGCGCAGTACGCGGGCATGTCGGTTGCAAAAAACATTCTGATGGTACTCGGCGTCAGCGGCGCGATCGCCGGACTTGCAGGTTTCGCGCAGGTTGCCGGCATCATTCACCGGGTACAGGCGGATCTGCCAAACAATGCCGGCTACACAGGTATCGTCGTCGCATTTCTTGCAGGACTGAATCCGCTTGTCTGTCTGCTGGTCGGGTTCTTCTTCGGCGCCCTGCAGATATCAGCAGTCGCAGTGCAGATTACCGGTGTACCGTCACAGGTTGCCATGATGATTCAGGGCAGCATCATGCTGTTTGTCATTGCAGGTGAATTCTTTATCCGCTACCGGTTTGCCCGGCGGGAAACGGCGGAAGGAGGTGCGGACGCATGAGTACAACACTTCTGGTTTCGATTATATCAACCGCGGTTGTCTATGCCGTAACCGTCCTCTACGCGGCGATCGGCGAAATCTTCGCAGAGCGTGCGGGCGTCATGAACCTTGGCCTGGAAGGGATTATGCTGATGGGCGCGGTATCCGGTTATCTGGTTGCCGTTCACCGGCAGAATCTTGCGCTGGCCATGCTGACCGTTATCGTTGTCGGCGCGGCGCTGGGTCTGGTGTTTGCATTTCTGACCGTCAGTCTGCAGTCAGATCAGACCGTTGCCGGTATGGCGATGCTGACCTTTGGTACCGGACTTTCCGGATTTATCGGCAAGGAAGTCAGCGGCGTGAATGCAAATCTGGCATTCAGCCCGATCGCGATTCCGGGACTCTCAAAGATTCCGGTGATTGGTCCGTCACTCTTTAACCAGAGTATTCTGGTGTACATTATGTATATTATTATACCGGTTTCCATGATCTATCTGTACAAGACAAGAGCAGGTATGATTTTACGTGCGCTTGGAGAAAATCCTGCAGCACTTGACTCCGCGGGCTATAACGTGTATGCTTTGCGCTATGCGTATGTCATATTCGGAAGCGTAATGACAGCCGTCAGCGGGGCGTGTATCTCTCTGGATTACACAAATTTCTGGAGCGACGGCATGACCAGCGGCAAGGGCTGGATCGCGGTCGCGCTCGTTGTATTTGCTGCATGGAATCCGCTGATTGCAGTATTTGGCGGCCTGCTGTTCGGTGCGATCAGTATCATTGGAATTGATATTCAGATGTATTTTCCGCAGGTGCCTTCACAGTTTTTCTCGGCACTTCCGTATGTTGCGACCATTATCGCACTGATTTTTACAACCGGAAATTTCCGGAAACGACGTTCCAGTGCACCGGCTGCTCTCACGATCCCGTACGATCGCGAGAGCCGGTGAGGAAAGATAATTTTAACCAGAGCTTCAGGAGGAGAAAGAAACATGAAAAAGAAAGTCGTAAGCGTTTGCCTTGCAGCGGTTCTTGCAGCATCTGTTTTTGCAGGATGTGGTGAGAGCGACCAGAATGCAGCTTCTGCAGGATCTGCAGCAGCATCGTCCGCAGCATCGTCATCTGCAGCAGAAGCAGCATCTTCTGCAGTAGAAGAGGCAGCAGAGGCAGCATCGTCCGCAGCAGAAGAGACAGCAGCTGCATCAGAGGCTGCAGGCGAAGAGGCAGCTGCCGCCGGAGAGATCAACTGGATTTCTCAGGATGCAGAGAGTCAGGCACCGGCAGCGGATACTGATTTCTCAAACATCAAGATCGGTGAGATCGAGTCCTACGTCATCAACGACGGCGGATGGTGCCAGGCGACACACGAGAGCATTGTTGCTGCTATGGATGAACTGGGTATTCCGGAAGAGAACCTGATCGTTCTTGAGGAGATCGATGATACCGATCAGGCTACCACACAGGCAGCGGCAGAAGAACTGATCAATGAAGGCTGCAATCTGATCTTCGGCGCATCTACAGGTTATGCGTCGTTCCTGCCGGAAATCGCAGCAGCAAACCCGGATGTGTATTTTGCACAGTGGGGCAACAAGGTAGATAACCTGATTGCATATGAGATCAGAAGTTATGAAGGTATGTTCCTGACAGGTTATGCAAGTGAGCTGCTTTCACAGGATGAAAATACAGAGCTCGGTTTCTCTGCATCTTATAACGAGTTCTCAGTCCGTACAGCGATCAATGCATATGCACTCGGCGCAAAGTATGCAAATCCGGAAGCAACTGTCAAGGTTGCATCTGCTGACAGCTGGTATGATATTGACAAAGAGACCCAGTGTGCACAGTCTCTGATCGATGCAGGCATCAAATACATGGGTATGGAGGCATCCTCCCCGGCAATCCCGGAGACCTGTGAGAAGAACGGCGCATTTGTCGTCGGCTATCACAATGACATGTCCTACCTTGCACCGGAAGCAGTTCTTGTATCTCATACCTGGAACTTCGCGCCGATCTTCAAGAACATCATGATCAATGTCGCAGAAGGCACCGCAACACAGAACGACGCTTACTACTGGGGCGGCGACTGCTCAAAGCTGACTGCCTTTGCTGACTTTGTTCCGGAAGAAGTTGTCAGTCAGGTGAAAGATCTGCAGGCTAAGATCGAGTCCGGCGAGGTCAATGTATTTGCAGGTGAGCTGAAGGACAACGCTGGCAACGTTCTGGTTGCTGACGGCGAAGTCATGGCAGATGATGACATCATTCTGCAGAACTTCTTCGTAGAAAATGTTACAACATCCTGGCAGATTGGTCAGTAAAGATTCCGAAAGCTGGTTGTATGTGTATATTGAAAAAGCTGCCGCATCAGCGGCAGCTTTTTCTGCAGAGATGGAGGTTGACGGGGATGAAACTGGAAGAGATTAAGAAAAATCTGACCGGGCGGACGGCGGAACGGATTCAGCCGCCCGGCGCGAAAAGCGCGGCGGTTTTGATCCCTCTGCTGGAGCGGGACGGCAGTGTCCGGGTTTTGTTTGAGCGCCGCAGCGCGGATGTCCGGCAGGGCGGGGAGATCTGTTTTCCAGGCGGGATGATTGAGCCGCATGAGCGGCCGGCGGATGCCGCTGTCCGCGAGACCGCGGAGGAGCTACTGCTTCCGGCGGAGCAGATTGAAGTCATCGCCCCCATGCACTGCATGCCAGGGCCGGGCGGCGCTGAAGTCACGTCTTTTCTTGGCGTTCTGCATGGCTACGGAGGAATGTTTGCGGCTTCAGAAGTCGCTGAGGTATTTACAATCCCGCTCTCCTGGTTTGCGGAGCATCCGCCGCTGATTCACAGCGCGCGTATGCGGCTGGAAACAGAAGCGGACTTTCCTTATCATTTGATTCCCGGCGGCAGGAATTATCCGATGCGGAGCATTCCCCGCAGATTCTATTTCTATGAGACAGAACACGGCGTGATCTGGGGAATGACGGCGGAATTGCTATATTACTTCTTAAAAGAAAACCATGCGTGAATATTCAAGTCCCGCTTCTGCGTCCCATCTGAGTTGAAACCCGCCATTGAGCTATAACATCGCTAAACAAATTACGGGACAGCACGCGGATCAACCGACGGGCGTTTTCTGCGCTCCAGAACATACGCCAGATGCCGGATCATTTCTTCTTCAGCAAGTTCGCCATCCCGTTTTTCCAGTGCATCCAGAATTGCTTTATGACCATTGTTTGCGACTTCCCATCGCCGCACAAACGGCGTCTGGTTAAAGTAATTGATATTAGATGTTATAACCGGAAGGACAACGGGGATTGCCAGATTCTGGCTGCTTTCCATGATGCACTGATGGAATTTTATATCACAGCTTACGCAGAAATCGTGATCATCTACGTGTTCATCGATCTGCCGCACGATCTGCCGCATCTCTTCCAGCTTTTCTTTAGTAATATAATTTGCTGCCTTGTTGACAAAATACCGCTCCAGAATAAAGCGGATCTCGAACAAATCATCTACAAGTTCTGTTTTGTCCGGTACAAAGTTAAATCCGAACGGATCCTCCGTTACACCAATGTTTTCACAGACAAAGGTTCCCTTCGCTCTGCGAATCTCCAGGATATTTCGCGAAACCAGAATTTTTACCGCCTCACGGACTGTCCCGCGTCCGACATTGAACAGCTCCGCCAGTTCAAATTCACTGGGAAGCCGGTCTCCGGCCTGCAGTTTATTTTCCTGAATATAGTCAACCAGCTGATTGGCAATTTGATTTGCCAGGGTTGATCGTCTGCTCTCATTAGAATTGATATAGTCTGCCATAATAAATCTCCTGATTATCTGATAAAAGAATACAGGAGCACGGCTGATACATGTTCAGCAGCCTGAGCTCCTGCATTGATTTTATCACAGTTATCGTCCGATGTCATACCTTTTTCAAATCCCGTACCTGCAGGACCTGGCGCAGGTCATCTTCCACTGAGATATATCGAAACAAATATGTTATCCCAGCAGATTCGGCAGTGCAATTGAAAATCCCGGGATATAAGTAATTATCAGCAGAATCAGGATCGAAATAACCAGATAACGGATCAAATGTTTATTGACTACATTCTCAATCGCGCCGCCATGAATTCCCGCTGCTACGAACAGGTTGACACCAAGTGGAGGAGTAATCTGTCCGATTGCCAGGTTGACGATCATTATAATACCGAAATGTACGACATTGATCCCCATTGCATTAACAATCGGCAGCAGGATCGGTGCGGTAATCATGATTGCGGCATTGGTTTCCATGAACGTACCCATCACCAGCAGCATGAGGTTAACAATCAAAAGGAAGATCACTGAGCTGTCTGTCATGTTAATGATCGCATTCGCGATGCGGGTCGGAATCAGACCGCGTGTCATGAGATAGCCAAATGCTGCCGCACCGGCGATGATGAACATGACCATCGCAGAATTGACCATTGCCTGTTTGATCATGCCAGGAAGATCACGGATCTTCAGCTCTTTGAATACAAATATGCTGATTAACAATCCGTAGAACAACGCGACGCAGGATGCTTCTGTCGGCGTGAAGAATCCGCCGTAAATGCCGCCGAGAATAATGACCGGCATCAGGAGTGCCCATATCGCTTCCCGGAATGCGTTCCAGATCTCACCGGCTGTTGCCCGCTTGTTGCTTGCCTTATATCCTCGTTTCCGTCCGAGCCAGAATGCATACAGGCACATTCCGAGCGCCAGCAGAATTCCCGGGATGACCCCCGCCATGAACATTGCGCCGATCGAAGCGCCGGTGGCCACACCATATGTGATCATCGGAATGGAAGGCGGAATGATGCAGCCAAGAAACCCGGAACTGGCGCTTGTTGACAGTGCAAACTCTTCTTCGTATCCGCTCTTAATCATCGCAGGAACCAGTATTCCGCCAATGGCTGCTACCGTTGCGGCAGAGGAACCGGTCAGCGCACCGAAAAATGCAGAAACGATGATTGCAACAATCGCAAGACCGCCGTGCAAATTTCCCAGAAGCAGATTTGCGAGCGCAATCAGCCGTTTTGAGATGCCGCCTTTTTCCATAAGCAGTCCTGCCAGCATGAAAAAAGGAATTGCCATCAATGAAAATGAATCTACCGCGGTAAAAAACCGCTGTGTGACTACAATCGGTGTCACGTCTGTTGTGCTGATCAGCGCTGCAAGTGTCGCACCGGAAAGCGACAGCGCGATGGGCATACCAAGCGCGATCAAAAGAACCAGTACACCAAATAAAACGATACTCATATTTCTTTCCCTTCTTAATCTATTAAAAACGATCAGTTTTTTGAAAGTTCTCCAGAATGAACTTCAATGATATAGATTCTAAAAATCGCTCATGGGATTGTCTTCTGTTGCCTCATGTCCGGAAATGACGCCGGCCGTCACCTGAATCGAGCGAAGTGTACTCATCAGCAGTCCGACGATCATTCCCGCATAGATCAGATACATCGGAATCTGCATTGCCGGAGACACCTGTCCTGTCTCTTTGATACCCGCGGTGATCTGCACAGCCAGAACCGTCAGGTATCCATACAGAACTGTCACAGCGACATTAACCACGATCCGGACTGTCCGGTTCAGTGCATCCGGCAGTAAATTAACCAGCGCGTCTACGCCGATATGGGATCCTTTTTTTACTCCGGCGCTGATTCCTACAAAAATCAGCCATACCATGCAATAGCGTGCCAGCTCTTCACACCATGTGACCGGCATACGCACGGTATTGCGGTTGATGACCTGAATCAGGATGGAAACCGCCATGACACAGGCGAAGAACGTACAGAGGAAGTTTTCAATTTTATCCAGTACAAAATCTATTTTTTTCATAATCGGAGATTCTCCTTATGCAGCTTCACATATTATGGGACATCTTTCGGATTCTGAATTTTCAGTCTGACTTCATCTTTGATTCAATCCGGTCCAGAAGATCCGCACCGATTCGCTCCCGGTACTGATCGTACAGGGGCTGAACCGCCTCTTTCCAGACAGCTTTATCGATCTCAGTGATAACCTTCACACCCTCCGCCTGCAGCTTTTCCAGATATTCGGAATCGCTGTCCAGACTCAGCTGTCTTTCGTAAGAAGTCACTTCACGAATTGCTTCAAGTAAAATCTTCTGGTATTCAGGACTCAGCTTTTCCAGACTTTTTTTGCTCATAACCACCGGCGCGGCCGCATAAAAATGCCCGGTCAGCGACACATGTTTCGTGACCTCATGGATTTTATTCTGATAAATGATGGCAAGCGGATTTTCCTGTCCGTCGATCGTTCCCTGCTGCAGCGCTGTATAGACTTCGCCCCAGGCCATGGGAATGGCATTGGCGCCCAGTGTCGTAAACGCGGCTACCTGCAGTTCGTTTTCAAGCGTGCGGATTTTCAGTCCTTTGACATCTTCCGGTGTCACGACATCACGTTTGCTGTTACTGATATTGCGGAATCCGTTTTCCCAGAAGGTCACACCGACCAGCATGCTTTCATCCAGACTGGCAAGAAGCTCATCGCCGATTTCACTGTCCAGTACTTTATATGCGTTTTCGCGGCTGTCAAATATGAATGGCAGGTCAAGTGCCATAAAAGCCGGCGAAAAACTGGCCAGCGCACCGGTTGACATACAACTCAGATCTACAATTCCAAGCTGCATTCCCTCAATGACATCCCGCTCGTTTCCGAGCGTACTGTTTGCAAAGACCTCCAGCTTCAGGCCTCCGTTAGTTCTTTCTTCAACAAGTTCGGCCACCTTCAGCCACGCCTGGTGGTAGGCGTGTGTCTCTGTCAGTACATGCGCGACTGTAAGCGTCACGCTTTCTTTTGATTTCTCCTGACCGGAGCAGCCTGTCAGCAACCCTGTCAGCAGTGAAACGGCCAGCAGTAAGGCCAGCAGTTGTGTTTTCTTTTTCACGACAGATTCCTCCTGTTTCGTCATAAAAGGACAAATGATACATCGGCATACATTGATTTTGTCCTTCTTTTAAATCAATGCTTCCGTAGTCCTGCGGGCTTTTCTTTTCAGGAAAAATCCGTGAACAAAATTTTTCCGGATCCTTTCGGAACCTGTTCAAACGCCTGATTTCCATCGCGCAGCGCGAAGCGATGTGTGACAACTTTACACAGATCAACCTTTTTGTTCTTCACAAGTGAAGCAACCTTCCACCAGGTACCCCAGATTTTTCTGCCAAACACACCCCGCATCGTCGCCCCCTTCAGATTGATTGCTTCCATAATATTGATCATAACCGGCTTGCCGGGGTGCCCGACTGTCACGATATGTCCTTCGTTTCGCAGATAAGAAAACAGATCCTGATAGACAACCGCCGCACCTGTTGTTTCTATAATAACATCCACACCGCCTCTTTGTGCACATTCCCGCCTGATTACGTCTGCGAGATTTTCCTTTGCGGAATTGACTGCGATTGCCCCGAGTGATTTCGCGAGTTTCAGGCGGTATTCATCCAGATCTGTCGCAATGACCTTGCCCGCGCCGCTCGAATACAGCATCTGGATTGTTAAAAGACCGATCGGTCCGCTGCCTGAAACCAGAACGGTATCTCCGGGGAGCAGATCCGCACGCTCAACCGCCCGCATTGCGACGCCGGCCGGTTCGAACAGTGCACCGTCTTCATAGGAAACTTCGTCAGGAAGACGGAATACGATTGACTCCGGTGCGACTGCGTACTCTGCAAAGCACCCGTCACAGCTGGTTCCGTAAATCTTCATATTCTGACAGTTGTGCGGCTCATCATTCATACAATTAAAGCAGTGTCCGCAGGGGATGTGTGTTTCCAGTGTTACTCTGTCGCCTTTCTTTATAGAAGTAACGCCGCTTCCGACTTCCTCGACATCGCCGGCACATTCATGGCCGGGAATCATCGGGAACTGAAGATTGAATTTACTTGAAAAACCTTCTGCTGCATCATTCCATAAATAATAGTGCATGTCTGTTCCGCAGATTGCCGCGGCTCTGACGCGGATCAGGACTTCTCCTGGTCCCGGTACGGGCTTTTCTGTTTCTTTAAATGTAAATCCGCGGTCTCTGTTTTCTTTTACCAGTGCTTTCATAATGAAGAACCTCTTTCTTTTTTTGTGTAAATATAGATTGTTTTTTTTCGTAAATGCCGGATCCGGTTACAAGCTCATCACATGTGACGTCCGACGTCATATTTAAGAACATTCTATCTTTTGTCTCCTGGTTTTGCAATACTGAAAAACAGCCAATATAATTCGAATTAATTTGTGCAATACCGACAAAAACAAGCTGTAATTGTGCAGTTTGTATAATTTTCAGCATTTGTTTTATCTACATTTACCTATTGACTTTCAGCGCAAGGTACGATATTGTTGCATCATAACATATGACGTCGCATAACAAAGCGCGACGGAGACGAAAGCGAAAGCAATATCAAAACAGTTCTATCTTATTAAGGAGGCGCGTTATGCGAGAATCAAAAATCCGTGATCTGGAACTAATGGCAAACACGATCCGGAAAGACATCGTCGACATCGCTTTTAAGGCACAGGGACCTTCCCATCCAGGACCGGCTCTTTCCTGCACAGACATCGTTACCGCACTTTACTTCTATTCAATGAATGTGGATCCGAAACATCCGGATATGGAAGACCGCGACCGCCTGGTGCTTTCAAAAGGGCATGCCTGCCCGGTCATCTATTCCGCGCTGGCTGAGAAGGGATATTTTCCAAAGGAATGGCTGACAACCGTAAGAAGAACCGGAAGCAAGCTGCAGGGACATCCGGATATGAAGAAAACCCCGGGCGTTGACATGACCAGCGGCTCGCTTGGAAACGGGCTTTCCGCAGCACTTGGGATGTCGGTTTACTTAAAGAACAGAGGATCCAATGCGCAGGTATACTGCATCCTCGGAGACGGAGAAATTCAGGAAGGAACCGTGTGGGAATCTGTACTCGCGGCACCGGCCATGAAGGTTGATAACTTAACGGCAATTGTTGACTGTAATCATCTGCAAAGCTGTGGTGCGGTTTATGACATCCAGCACATTCCGGGCATGACAGCCGCCTGGGAAAACCTTGGCTGGAATGTAATTACCATCAACGGGCATAACATGGCAGAGATTGTCAGTGCTCTGGATATGGCAAAAGGATTCCGCGGCAAGCCAACCTGTATTATGGCGAACACAATTAAAGGAAAAGGTGTCAGCTATATGGAATTTGACAATGCATGGCACCAGAAAGTACCGACTGCAGAGCAGTATGAACAGGCAATCAGAGAATTGGAGGAGGAACGGTCATGGCTGTAACATATGATAAGATTTCTACAAGAGATGCATTTGGAATCGCGCTTCTGGAAAAGGCAAAAGAATACGATAATTTGTTTGCGGTCGGCGCAGACACGACAAAGTCAATGGGCTGCAAGCCGATGGCGGCAGAATTCCCGGACCGTGTCATCAATAACGGCATCGCGGAGCAGAATATGGCTCTGATTGGCGCGGGTATCGCTTCCTGCGGCGGCAAAGCAGTTATCGCAACCTACGCACCGTTTGCCTCTATGCGGATTGCAGAGCAGATCCGTACCTTTATCTGCTATCCGAATCTGGATGTCAAGATCATCAGCGGCCTTTCCGGTCTGTCCGGTAATATTGAGGGTGTCACCCATCAGGGAATAGAAGATGTCGGTATGATGCGCAGTATCGCGAATCTTGTCGTAGCCGTTCCCGCAGACGCTGCATCCTGCGTTGTAATGGCAAGGGAGATTCTTGACTATAAGGGACCGGTCTATTTCAGAATCGGCCGCGGTCCTGTCGAAAAAGTATTTGATGAATCCTACCAGTTTAAGATCGGAAAAGCAAATGTTCTGGATGAGGCAGGAACCGATGCCGCAATCATCTGCAATGGTACAGCCGTCGCGCGTGTGCTTCGCGCGAAAGAGCTCTGGGAGCAGCAGGGTATCCGCGTGAGAATTATTGAGATGCCGTGTGTAAAACCAATTGATGAGGTGGAAATCATCCGCGCGGCGGAAGACTGCGGAAGAATCATTGTTACCGAGGAACACAGTGTCATTGGCGGACTCGGTTCTGCAGTTTGTGAGGTTGTTACAAATACCGTTCCGGTTCCGGTTTTAAGAATCGGTATCGATGATGTATTTACTGAATCCGGTCCTCACGCCGAACTTCTGGATAAATACAACCTGAGCCCGGCACATATCGCGGGCGAAGTGTGCACTTTTATAAGAAAGAAAGCGGCATAAAGAAAAGAGCCGGCGAGATTCACGACAATGAATCCGCCGGCTTTTTTTTATGCCGCAAATCACTTTTGCTGCATTACACATGATTTCCTCTGTCTCCTACTTCACGAAAGCCCTTCGGTAAGGTATACTGAAAATCAGTTACAGCAGTATAACAGCTGATAGAATAGAACAATAAGGAGATCACACTGTATGGATACAAAGCAGTTTCTGAATCTTTACGAGCGCAGTAAAACAGGCGAGAAGGTCGCCAAGGAAGACTGGGACATGGACTATATCATTGATAATGTCATGGAACTGGTCGGGGATTATGAGTTTGACTGGGATAAGGATGTGCTGATTCCGCAGGATGATCAGCTGCTGGATGATATGTTTACAGCGGCGCGTGAACTTTTGATCCGGACAGGTATTTACAATATGACGACCGGACGGATCATGAAGCTGACGCCCGAAGAGATCGACGAAGGCATTGCAAATATGAAGACGGAACTGACGATGGGCGAGGGCAGGGATGCCTATACGCTTGTGGCGCGCGGAATTGAAGACCGTCGTCCGCCGGCAGTCTGGGCAGGCAATCCGGGATGTCCGACGCCGGAGCGTCTGTATTACCCGATTATCGAAAGTGTTGCGAAAGAGCCGGTAATTGATCTTCTGACCTGTGGTTCGCTGGTGGATGTGGATGGGTTTCAGGTGGCCAGCGGTGAACCGACAGAAATCATTGCAGTGCGCCGGGAAATGCAGTATCTGCATAAGGCACTGAAAAAGGTCGGCAGGCCGGGTCTTGGACTGCTGGCAGCAGAGAGTGCCGTGACGGAGCTCGGGGATCTGTCGGCGGCAGCGGAGAAATATCTGCGGCCGTGTGACTCACACCTGGTCGCGCTGTTTAATGAGCTGATCATGGATAACGGCAACCTGATCCGTACTGCGAATTCGCTGGACTATGGAATGAAAAATGCTTCACTCGCCTGTACCATGGTCGGCGGTCTCGGCGGAGATGCGCCCGGCAGCTGCATGATCATGATTGCTTCCATCATGGCAGCCAACTGGTTTGCTGCGGCAGACTACCACCTCTGCCATCCGATTCATATCCGCGACGTGGCGACAACGGCACGCGGATGTCTGTGGCTGCAGTCGGTACTCTGCCAGACATTTGCAAAGAAGGCGCCGGCGATCATTGTCTGCGACCTCTGGCCGGCAAGCGGCAGTCTGACAAAAGAACTGTTGTATGAAGTTGCGGCTAATTCCATTGTCGTTACGGTCAGCGGCGGCCATCTGGAAGGACTGGGTGCAGCGAACGGAAGAGTACCGCATGGAACCGGTCTGGAATGCCGGCTGATGGGCGAGGTCGGCAAGGCGGTTGCGCGCATGGGAATGACCCGCGGGCAGGCGAATGAGATGGTACTGAAGCTGCTGGCAAAATATGAACATATATTTGAGCAGAAAGGCGGCAATGACGGCCAGCCGTTTGATGTTTCCTATAATATGGAGACAATCGAACCGGTTCCGGAATGGCAGCAGATGTATGATGAAGTTGTTGCCGACCTGAAAAACATGGGACTGGAATTGTAAACAATATGTAATATTTCTCGTAAAAACGCATTAAAAACGAGGAGTATTCAGAAAAAAATTGACGAAATCATGTATTTCGTGCATAATAAAGACACACAGAAAACACCAATAAAGTGGGGGAGTTCCCGTCAGTGAAGGAGGCGGGTCAAACAAACGAGATTGTATGTAAAGGAGGAGGACAGTATGTGTAAACGAACAAAGAGAAGCGTCCTGATTCTGTTCTGTCTCATTGCAGCACTGGCAGTCGGAATCCTCTCACCGGCAGGGATAGCCGTACCGGGAATCCGTGCAGAGAATGTACAGGCGGCAGAATACAGAACAACGACGACAGCACTTAACATGCGCACCGGAGCAGGGACAAATTATAAAGTGATCCTTGCGATCCCGGCCGGCAATCAGGTACAGGTACTCGCAAAGCCCGGAACCTGGTTTAAGGTCATGTACAATGGGAGAACGGGCTATGTCAACAGTAAATATCTGCGGTCCGGTGCAACGGTGCTCGGTTACAAGACGATGGCAGAAGACCTGAATATTCGCAGCTCCAGAAGTACTGCAAACAGGTCAAATATTATCGGCGTGGTACACAAAGGACAGACGGTCAGTGTGCTGTCCATTGAAGCAAACCTGTGGTATTACGTCCGTGCAAACGGCAAAACCGGTTACATCCGGGGCGGCCATTTCACGGATGACAGATCCAGAATGAGCGCCGCCAGCAAGAGCAGCAGTTCTACCAGCATTAAGGCGACAAAGACGACCACCACAACGAAAAGCAGCAAGAAGAAGCGGGTTATGGCTGAGGCGATCAAGATGCGCAGTTCCATGAGCACTGCAAACAATGACAATGTCATCAGGATCATCCCGAAGGGAGCCACCGTAACAATCAAGGCACAGAAGAGCAACAACTGGTATAAAATCAAATACAAGAAGAAAACCGGCTACATCCGGGGCGGCCATTTCACAGATGACCAGTCACGGATGGGAATCGGTGCCGTGAAACCGTATAACAAAGTAACCAGAACCGCTCTGAACCTGCGCAGTACACCTGCTTCGGGAACCAGAACCAATATTATAACCGCAATTCCTGCAGGCCGGACTGTGACAGTAATCGGAAGAGAAGCGAACAACTGGCTGAAGGTAAGATACAGCGGCGTCACCGGATTCGTAAAGAACGGATACTTTAAGTAAGAACCATAAGCAAGAATCATCAGAAGCAGGCTGCCGCTGAGCGGCAGCCTGTTTTTCCGTTACATGGAACTGCAAACAATCAGATTTCTGCAAAAATATGAGGAAGGCAGTATGGAAAGAATATATGGCGATGCCTACCCCGAAATGAAAAAAATTCTGCGGCAGTTGACGGATGAAATTACGGCCATCCGTGCGGAAATGACAGAGGAGATCGGCATGGATCCGATCGAGCATATCCGTGCGCGGATCAAGTCGGATGAAAGCATGCGGGAAAAATGCCGAAGGAAGGGAATTCCGGAGACGCAGGAGTCTGCGACGCAGATTATCCGTGATGCAATCGGCATCCGGATTGTCTGTGCATTTCTCGATGATATCTATACGATCCGCAGACACCTGCTGGCGCTGCCGGACGTTGTTCTGGTTGAGGAGCGTGATTATATCCGCCATGTAAAGCCAAATGGTTACCGCAGCTTTCATATGATCCTGCGGGTCTCGGAATTGTACTATGTAGAGATTCAGCTGCGGACGATCTCGCAGGATACGTGGGCTGCGCTTGAGCATCACATGAGTTACAAGAAAACGATCACCGGCAACACCGACCTGATCGAGCGGGAGCTGAAGCGCTGTGCAGATGAACTGGCTTCGACAGATGAGTCAATGCAGACGCTGCGGGATATGATTAATCAGTTGTAATCAGAGTGCTGCAGCAGGCCCGGAGATGTGTACTTTTGGATCTGTAAAGGATTTGAGATGGAGGAGACGCAATTGAAGCTGTTATTTGCCGAAGATACAGAGGATCTCAACCGTGTTGTAAAGGCGATGCTGGAACATGCCGGTTACAGTGTGGATGCAGTGTTTGACGGAGAGGCAGCTCTGGAGTGCCTTGCAGAAAACGGATATGACGCAGTCATTCTGGATATCATGATGCCGAAACTGGACGGGATCAGTGTCCTTCGGAGGATGCGCGGGCAGAATATAAATCTTCCGGTATTACTGCTGACAGCAAAAGCAGAAGTAAACGACCGGGTAGAGGGGCTGGATGCCGGCGCGGATGATTATCTTCCCAAGCCGTTTGCAATGAAGGAACTGCTGGCCCGTGTCAATGCCATGACACGCAGGCGCACCCGCTACGATAATAAGAAAGTGACGTTTGCAAATTATTCGCTGGATGCGGATACGCTTGAACTGAAGGCGGAAAACACGATGCGGCTTTCCATCAAAGAGTTTGAACTGCTGCAGCTCCTGACCCTGAATCCGGGAAAGCAGCTGACGACAGAATACGTTCTGGAGCGGATCTGGGCAGATGAGCCGGAAGCAGATGGCGATACGGTATTTCTGTATGTCAGCTACCTCCGGCGCAAGCTGTCGGGTGTTGCCGCTGCTGTTCAAATTGCCGGGGAGCGGGGCGGCTGGTACTGCCTGGAGGCACAGTAAAACAGCAGGTATATAAGGACGAAAGGCTAAGATTCACGGGAGAGTACATATGCCGGAACATCAGATCAGTTCAATCCGGAAAAAGTTTATCATCATTTCTACACTGTCATTTTGTGCAGTGATGCTGCTGATGGGCGGTTTTGTCTATCTTTTCAGCACAATCACAATCCGGAATGAAGCAAGACATATTATGAACCGGATTGTCGACAATGATGGTGATATTCCGCTGCTGTCAGAGGATGAAGCGGAACAGGGAGAAGAAGCGTATTACTTTGAGGGAAAAGAGGATGACATTGACTGGAGCCTCCGCGGAATCTTCGGACTCGACAGCTTCTTCGGTGAATCGCCGGATTATTTCT
>JAFRGW010000045.1 GCA_017433615.1 Eubacterium sp. | reverse complement strand
TCTCCTGGGAGTTCTTCGGATCCAGGTTTCCCGTCGGCTCATCTGCCAGCAGAATTGCAGGTCTGTTCACGAGTGCCCGCGCGAGCGCAACACGCTGCTGCTCACCACCGGAGAGCTGCCGCGGACGGGAACGGTATTTGTCCGCAAGTCCGACCAGTGTCAGAACTTCCGGTACATTTTTCTTGATTACACGATTCGGTTTCTCAATTACACGCTGTGCAAACGCTACGTTCTCGAAAATATTCCGGTCCCGCAGAAGCCGGAAATCCTGGAAAACAACGCCGACACCGCGTCTGTATTTCGGCACTTTTCTGCGCCGCATTTTCGTGAGTTCGCTGCCATTTACAACGATAGATCCTGATGATGCCTCGATCTCCTTGAGCAGGAGCCGAACCAGCGTTGTTTTGCCGGATCCGCTGTTGCCGACAACGAAAACGAATTCCCCTTTGTCAATGTGCAATGATACATTGTCAAGCGCCGGTCTGCGGCTCTTGTCATAGTATTTACTGACATTCGTTAACGTAATCATTGTGATCCTCCCCGAAACCCCTGTCTGTCAATGCTGCTGATCTTAATAATCCAGTGTCTCCATATACTTCATATATTTGACAACCATCAGCGCAATCTTGAACGTGATTGCATCCTCAAATACCCGCAGATCCAGTCCTGTGCTCTTCTGCAGTTTGTCCAGTCTGTAGACAAGTGTATTTCTGTGGATATACAACTGACGCGAAGTCTCCGAGACATTCAGATTATTCTCGAAGAATTTATTGATCGTCGTGAGGGTTTCTTCATCAAATTCGTCAGGTGACTTGCTGGCAAAAATCTCTTTGATAAACATTTTGCACAGCGGAATCGGAAGCTGATAAATAAGCCTTCCAATACCCAGTGAACTATACGCTATAATATCCCGTTTGTCAAAGAAAATCTTCCCGACATCCAGTGCCATGCGTGCTTCTTTGTAAGATCTCGATACTTCTTTAAGTTCACTGACGATCGTTCCATAAGCAACATGAACATCACCGTCGGTATCCCGTCCGGCAGCATCGAGGATCTGTGCCGCGATCCGCTCTGTCTCTTTATATGAGACATTTTCCTCCAGCTCTTTGACGACGATGATGCTTTTTTCGTCAATTGCGGTAATGAAATCATTGGAGCGGTTTCCCAGCAGCATCCTGACATTGTCAACCGTACTCTGGTTCTTCTCTGTGCCGCTCTCCAGGATGAACACCACCCGCCTCGAATTCGCATTAATATGCAGCTTCTTGGCGCGGTTATAAATATCAACAAGCAGGAGATTGTCCAGCAGCAGATTCTTGATGAAATTATCCTTGTCAAACCGCTCTTTATAAGCAGTCAGAAGACTCTGCAGCTGAAAAGCCGCCATTTTGCCGGGCAGCAGACTCTCTTCATCTCCGCCCCGCACGATCAGAACATACTCGAGCTGCAGTTCATCGTAAACTTTAAAAAACTGATAATCCCGGATTGTCTGTGCATCTGCCTGTGACTGCGCAAAACTCAAGAGTTCCGCCTTGCTGATTTCAAGATTCTGCAGTGTTGAGACAAGTGATTTGCCCTCGACATCCGAAATTGCAAAATCGAGTTTTGTAATATTCTTTAATCCATCTATGGTGTTTTGTAAAACCTGATTTGAAATCATCTTTCTGCCATCCCCCATATACGAACACTTCCGACACTGTTGTAAACAGTTTAATACAAAATGCACAAAAATGAAAGCAAAAATTCTGGTATTTTTACAAATTCACAAAATTGATTTCGCTTAAATTTACAAAAAAGGACTGTGACACAAATCTTATCCTGTATAATATGACCTCTGTTGCAGGGAACATCTTATATGCCCCCTTCAGACATCTTGATCCAGGAAAGATCTGCATCACAGTCGTATATTACGTAAATGTTTTCCGGAATGCCCGCTCCATGCGCCAGGATTCCAAAAAGCCGCGCCGGATGCCGGAAGCCTCCTGCAGGAATGGTGATTCACTGAATGACCACCAGATTTTTCCGACAACTTTTGTCTGATGCTGTACCATGAATGCGTCCTGCTGACTGCCGTCCAGACCACTGATTATCAGGTCGGGAAACAGTCCGTTGACAGCATTCAGAAGCCGGTCCGTCTCTGCCTGAGATGCCGGTGCCTTCCGCGTCTCGCCGACAATTTTAATGCCGGGATAGCGGTCTGTCAGAAATCCCTTCAGCTGTGCGCCGCCCTGCTCAGAATCAGAGAGCAGATATACCGAGAGACCGCGTTTGACAAACTGCCAGAATACCCGGTCCATAACGATTCTGTCGCTGACTTCTTCCAGAACCCGCCCTTCATGAATGTCTGCGGCTTCCAGCAGCTGGACTTCATCAATGATTCCCAGATCAATCCGTTTCAGATAATCTTCTTTTTCTTCTGAAACAGAAGCGTCCAGCAGCAGGTGACGTGTCAGCAACGCGACTGTATTCAGATAATCATTCTGGAGCATTTCCTCCAGACGTATCAGAATCTGATCCAGTTCCAGATAATCGATATGAAATTGTCCAATCTGAATCTGATCTGTCATAACATATGAACTCCTGCTGTGTTCAGTCTCCTGCCATAATGCGCTGCCGCATAGAAAGAATCATTTCTGTTTATCAAACTTCATTCAGCATATCGCCGTAAGACGGAAGCGGCCAGTAGCTCTTATCGACAATCGACTCAAGCATGTCAATCGGCGCGCGCAGGTCTTTCATGGCAGGTGAAACGACATCATAATAGAAACAGCCCTTCTCTCTTCCCTCAGGCATCTTCGATGCTGCATCTTCTGCATCTGTCAGAACCTGCAGCGCCTCGTTCGCTTCTCTGATCAGTTCCATGGTCCTTGTCAGCATATCCATTTCCACCGATACTTCAGAATAGCCTGTCTCGCGCACAGCATTGACTGTCTCTGCAAGGAATTTCGCATAACGGATCGCTGCCGGGATCATCTGCTTTCTGGCCATGGTAATCATGGTCTTTGCTTCGATGCTGACCGTTTTTGTGTAATTCTCATACTTGACTTCCGCGCGTGACTGCAGTTCGGCCTCTGTAAAGATATTAAACCGCTCAAACATGCGCACACTGGATGGTGCAGTCAGTTCTGAAATCGAATAAACGGTCGATGCGATATTCGGGAGACCGCGTCTTGCAGCTTCCTCCACCCATGCTTCCGAATAGCCGTTGCCATTAAAAATGACACGGTGATGCTCCGTGAAGTTCCGCTTGATCATATCATGAACGGCTTCATCAAAGTTCTCCGCCTGCTCCAGTTCATCACAGGCATCCGCAAATGCTTCCGCCATAATGGCATTCAGAACCACGTTCGGCGATGCGACAGAATCACGCGAACCGAGCATACGGAATTCAAATTTATTGCCGGTAAATGCAAATGGTGAAGTTCTGTTGCGGTCTGCAGTATCTTTCATAAATTCCGGCAGACTGCTGACACCTGTGTCAAGCATGGATCCACGCGGGCTGCTGGTTGCATTTCCTGTTTCCACAAGCTGCTGCACCACGTTGTCCAGCTGGTTTCCCAGATAAATCGAAACGATTGCCGGCGGCGCCTCATCTGCGCCCAGTCTGTGATCATTTCCCGGATCTGCTGCCGATTCTCTTAACAGTCCCGCATGCTCATCGACCGCCTTAATAATGCAGGAGAGCACAAACAGGAACTGAACATTCTCGTGCGGTGTTACGCCTGGTTCCAGAAGATTTATTCCGTCGTCAGTAGCCAGTGACCAGTTGTTATGCTTACCGGATCCGTTTACCCCTGCAAACGGCTTTTCATGAAGCAGGCATTTCAGCCCGTGCCGGGTTGCGACACGTTTTAATGTGTTCATGACGATCTGGTTCGCATCCACTGCCTGATTTGCCTGTGTATAAATGCAGGCAATCTCGTGCTGTGACGGTGCAACCTCATTGTGCTCTGTCTTCGATGTAACGCCCATTTTCCAGAGTTCTTCGTTGACATCTTTCATAAAGGCAGCGACATTCTGACGGATAACACCGAAATAGTGGTCATTCATCTCCTGTCCCTTGGCCGGACTGCAGCCGAACAGTGTCCGGCCGGTATAGATCAGATCTTTGCGCTTCTGAAAGTCCGCCGCGTCGATCAGAAAGTATTCCTGCTCCGCGCCGACCATCGGAATGACCTTCCTGGATGTTGTATTTCCAAACAGACGGATCACACGGAGTGCTTCCTTATTGATTGCCTCCATGGAACGCAGCAGCGGCGTCTTCTGATCAAGTGCCTCACCGTTGTAGGAGCAGAACGCGGTCGGAATACAGAGCGTCGCACCGCCTGCATCCTGGCGCACAAACGCCGGTGAAGTCGAATCCCACGCCGTATATCCGCGCGCCTCGAATGTCGCGCGCAGACCGCCCGAAGGGAAGGAGGATGCATCCGGTTCTCCCTTGATCAGTTCCTTACCTGAAAAAGCCATCAGTACCTTTCCGCTCTCCAGCGGCGAGGTAATAAATGAATCATGCTTCTCCGCAGTAACACCTGTCAGCGGCTGAAACCAGTGCGTAAAGTGTGTTGCACCTTTTTCGATTGCCCACTCCTTCATCTCATGGGCAATCACATCTGCTGTGGCAAGATCAAGGTCTCCGCCTTCGTTGATAATCTTTTTCAGTTTCACGTATACTTTCTTCGGAAGACGTTCCTGCATGACTGTGTCATTGAACACGTTCTCTCCGAATATTTCAGCCACATTGATATAGTTGCTCATGATGTTACTCCTTTTTTCTGAGCCGGCTGCCACTGCATCCGGTTCATATCTTTTTTATACCTGGGTTTCCGCATCATTTAATACAATATGAAGCGCTTTATGCATGTTTGTAATCTCAGAATACTGATGTTCCCCGCCGAATTCACCATCCAGTGTCCATGCCAGTGGTTCATCACACGAAATCCTGATATTGCTTGTCTTAAAAGAAAGAACATGCTCCGACTTCAGTTTGGGATTCAGCAGCGTAGTCAGAATCTCTGACAGTTCAATCGGGTTCTTCGGCGGATAGACCAGACGCACTTCAAACAGTCCGTCTGCCAGATCAATGTCCAGTCCCGGAAGATTCCGCATGCCGCCTACGGATGTCGCGTTGGTAATCATCCCGTATACAAACTCATCCTCCAGCTGAACCTCATCCGAATCGATCTGCAGTTTATATTTCGGAACGTTAAAGATCCGCTTGCCTGCTTCCAGCAGGTATGCGCCGTGTCCGAGCAGGTTCTTCAGGTTCTGGTCCGTCTGATAGGCAACATCTGTAAACAGGCCGAACGCTGCAATATAAACAAACGTCCTGTAATTAAACTTTCCGATATCACAGCATTGAACTCTGCCCTGCACAATGTCTTCTGCCGCGATAATCTGATCCTTGGAAATGCCGAGACTCGATGCAAAATCATTTGTACTGCCGGTCGGAATATAGCCGATGGGCATATTCGGTCTCGCCATCATCAGACCGTTAACCACTTCATCCAGCGTTCCGTCACCACCACAGCAGACAACCATATCCATGCGCGAAGCATACTGGATCACTGTGCGGTTTGCATCCTGTGTCTCCTGCGTCGGATGCGCCAGAACATCATACCCCGCTTTTGTGAATATCTCGATAATGTCAAATAATTTATAGCGGATCGCACCTGTCCCGGAACGCGGGTTGTAAACAAGAAGCATTTTTCTCTTCATCGTTACACTCTCCTGAAAGATCGCATGAAATGACAAAATACATTCTACATGTTTAACGGTCAGGTTACAATAGAAACTTTCCACAGATTTTCCGCCCATAAAAAACAGGTGCTGTACACAATGGTACAGCACCTGTCTTCATTCAGATTATATCATCCAAAAAGCCGTCTGCGGTCATGCCTTGCCGTTGGAACCAAGTACGTTCTGGATCTTATGCGCAACCATATCCTTAACAGCCTGGCGTGCCGGTTTCAGATACTGGCGGGGATCGAAATGATCCGGATGCTCAGCCATGTACTTACGGATGGTAGCTGTCATAGCAAGACGGATATCAGAGTCGATGTTGATCTTGCAGACTGCAAGCTCAGCTGCGTGACGAAGCTCTTCCTCCGGAATACCGATTGCATCAGGCATATTTCCGCCATAGGTGTTAACGATCTTTACGAATTCCTGCGGTACGGAAGAAGATCCGTGCAGAACGATCGGGAATCCCGGCAGTCTCTTGATGCACTCTTCAAGAACGTCGAAACGAAGTGGCGGCGGAACAAGGATACCGTCAGCATTGCGTGTGCACTGTGCCGGTGTGAACTTGTATGCACCATGAGAAGTTCCGATTGCGATTGCGAGAGAGTCGCAGCCTGTTCTGTCAACGAATTCCTCAACTTCTTCCGGACGTGTGTAGCTTTCTTTGCCGGCTTCAACAACAACCTCATCCTCAACACCTGCGAGTGTTCCCAGCTCAGCCTCGACAACTACGCCATGGTCATGCGCATATTCTACGACCTGCTTTGTCAGAGCAATGTTGTCCTCAAAAGACTTGGAGGAAGCATCGATCATAACAGAGGTAAATCCGCCGTCGATACAGGATTTGCAAAGCTCAAAGCTGTCGCCGTGATCAAGGTGAAGTGCGATCGGAATCTGCGGATTCTCTTCAACAGCTGCCTCTACCATCTTTACAAGGTATTTATGGTTCGCATATGCACGGGCACCCTTGGAAACCTGAAGAATAACCGGGCTGTTCAGCTCTCCTGCTGCCTCTGTGATACCCTGAACGATCTCCATGTTGTTTACGTTGAACGCGCCGATTGCATAGCCGCCATCGTAAGCTTTTTTGAACATTTCAGTTGTTGTTACTAATGCCATATCTTTCTCCTTTCAATCTGTGTAACCGGTCCGTCAAAACCTCTGAATCGTGTTTTTTCCGAACTCTTACTTAATAAATAATAGGGCAATTCAGCATCTGTGTCAAGGTAAAACAGGACACAAAAAAGCTGCCGCATTCGCGGCAGCTTCTTTGATTCAAAATAATTTATGATCAGACAAGCTCAAGAATGACTTCCATCGCTCCGTCACCCTTACGGGGACCGATCTTGATGATTCTGGTATATCCGCCGTTGCGGCTCTCATACTTCGGAGCTACTTCGTCGAACATCTTTGCAACCATATCGATCTTCTTTGTGTTTTTCTTGCGTCCCTTTGCCTCAGCCGGGATCTCAGTTACATCATAGAAAACCTTCATCATCTGACGGCGTGCATGCAGTCTGGACGGCTGATCCTTCTTGATCTCTTTTGTAACTTCATCATAGACAGTTACTTTCTTGCCGTTCTGAACTTCCTTAACGCGCTTGCCTTCAGCATCCTTGCGCGGAACCTTGGCCGTTACAGAGACTGTATCATAGTTGTCTTTCTCGCGGACTGCAAGTGCGATGATTCCTTCTGCAACCTTGCGCACTTCTTTCGCACGCATCTCGGTTGTGCGAATCTTGCCGTGATACAGCAGATTGGTTACCTGGTTTCTGATCATTGCTTTTCTCTGGTCAGAAGTTCTGCCCAGTTTTCTGTATTTTCCCATTGAAACATTCCTCCAATTCGTGCGACAGAACACCATGCTTCTTCGGTCTTACTGATGCCCTGCTGTTTCATTACACGCGCGGCTGTACTGCACAAAACCAGAAAGTTCTGTTACAACAGCGCTTCCTTTACTGGTCTTCGCCCGGTCGGAGCGCAAGACCAAGCTCGCTGAGCTTTGCGAGCACTTCTTCAAGTGATTTACGGCCGAGATTGCGGACTTTCATCATATCTTCTGATGTCTTGTTGCAAAGTTCCTCCACCGTATTGATGCCTGCACGTTTCAGGCAGTTGTATGAACGGACAGAAAGTTCAAGCTCATCGATATTCATCTCAAGTGCTTTTTCTTTCTCATCATTCTGCTGTTCAATCATGACTTCTGCGGTCTTCGCGTTCTCAGAGAGATCGATAAACAGACGCAGATGCTCACTCAGGACTTTCGCAGCAAGGCTGACTGCCTCATCCGGTGCAAGTGTGCCGTTTGTGATCACATCCAGTGTGAGCTTATCGTAATCGGTAACCTGACCGACACGCGTATTCTCCACTGTCATGTTCACACGCTCAACAGGTGTATAGATCGCATCGACTGCAATGACACCAATTGCCATATCGTCTGTCTTATTCCGCTCGGAACTGACATAGCCGCGGCCTCTTGTAATCGTAAGCTCCATATAGAGCTTGCAGTCTGCACCGCCGTTCAGCGTTGCGATGACATGATCCGGATTTACGATCTCAATGTCCTGATCCACCTGAATGTCCGCACCGGTAACAACGCCTTCGCCCTCGTACTCAATGTAAGCTGTTTTGGGTTCGTCGCTGTCGCTGTTATTACGGATCGCCAGACCTTTCAGATTCATGACGATCTCTGTAACATCTTCCTTGATACCGGGAAGTGAACTGAATTCATGAAGGACACCATCGATCTTAATCTGGCTGATCGCTGCGCCCGGGAGCGACGAAAGCATGATTCTTCTCAGCGAATTGCCGAGCGTCATCCCATATCCGCGCTCAAGCGGTTCTACGACAAATCTGCCGAACTTATGATCGTCAGAAAGTTCTGTGATCTCAATCTTTGGTTTGTTAAAATCAAACACGTAAGCCCCTCCTTGCAGGTATGGCTGTCGGTAAGTGTCAGGCTGTGTCCACTAATTACTTGGAATACAGCTCGACGATAAGCATCTCATCTACCGGAACATCAATCAGATCGCGGGTCGGAACCTCGTTAATTGTGCCCTTAAGATTTTCCTGGTCCACATCCATCCATGACGGAACAGTGCGTCCGGCTGTTACTTCCATAACATCTTTCATGCGCTGTGTGGTCTTCTTATTCTCTTTGATCTCGATCACATCGCCTGCCTTTGTCAGATAAGACGGAATGTTTACGCATTTTCCGTTGACAAGGACGAACTTGTGATCAACGATCTGGCGTGCTTCTCTTCTGGTACGTGCAAATCCCATACGGAAGATAACACTGTCAAGACGGAGCTCCAGCATAGCCATGAGGTTTTCACCGGTCTGGCCTTTCATGCGGTCTGCCTTCTTGTAGTAGTTACGGAACGGTTTCTCAAGGACACCGTAGATGAATTTTGCTTTCTGTTTTTCTCTTAACTGAAGACCGTAATCAGAAACCTTGCGGCCGCTTCTTTTCAGTTTGCGTCTGGATTTCTTATCAACACCCAGATACACCGGATCCAGGCCAAGGGATCTGCAGCGCTTCAGTACCGGAACTCTATTTACTGCCATTTAATATGACCTCCTGATTCATTATCAAAATACGTTTGCAATCCGGCGATATCCTGCATACAGCCGGAATGGTCAGATATCAGACTCTTCTGCGCTTCGGCGGACGGCAGCCATTGTGCGGTACCGGCGTTACATCGCAGATGCTGGTTACATCAAGTCCTGCTGCGGACAATGCACGGATTGCCGCCTCACGGCCTGAACCAGGTCCTTTTACAAATACATCAACTGATTTTAATCCATGAATAAGCGCTGCCTTCGTAGCAGTTTCTGCAGCCATCTGTGCTGCATAAGGAGTAGATTTCCTTGAACCTTTGAAACCAAGTCCACCGGCACTTGCCCATGAGAGCGCGTTTCCTTCTGTATCTGTCAGAGTGACAATTGTATTGTTGAAGGATGCCTGAATGTGAGCCTGTCCACGTTCAACGTTTTTCTTGACACGACGTTTTGTCGTTCTTCTGGTTGTTTTCGCCATAATAAAAACGAACCTACCTTTCTTTCACTCTTTCTTCAATATAAAATAGAATTATTTCTTCTTGTTGGCAACGGTTCTTCTCGGACCCTTACAGGTTCTTGCATTTGTCTTGGTCTTCTGACCACGAACCGGAAGTCCTTTTCTATGCCGGATGCCGCGATAGCAGCCGATCTCCTGCAGACGCTTGATGTTCATAGCGATTTCACGTCTCAGATCACCTTCTACCATCTGGGTCTCGTCGATAACGCCTGCGATCTTTCTGACTTCATCGTCTGTCAGATCTCTGACGCGGGTATCCGGGTTGACACCTGCCTGCGCAAGGATTCTCATGGAAGATGCTCTTCCAATGCCGTAGATATAGGTAAGACCTATTTCCACACGTTTGTCTCTCGGTAAATCTACACCAGAAATACGAGCCATGTTATTTGTTCCTCCTTTAAATAACCTAAATGGGATGCCGGTATGACGCATCCAGCTGTGCTCCCGCACAGCCTTTCCCGCCTCATGCTCGAGCCGGGGATTAAGCAAATATTATAGAGGGTTCCTGACGCAGCCAGTCAGTTATCACTTTATAATATTTAAGCTGGCACAACAGCCATCGTGACAGACTAAATGACGGTTTAGCCCTGACGCTGTTTATGCTTTGGATTCTCACAAATGATACGAATTCTGCCTTTGCGCTTGATGACTTTGCACTTTTCGCAAATCGGCTTGACCGATGCTCTTACCTTCATGACGAATCCTCCTTTCTTGAAATGCGGCTATTAATCAGCCATTCATGTATGGTTCAGCGCAGATTTCCGCGGGTCAAACGAATCCCTGCGCACAAACACGCAAACTATACTATAGCATTTCAGCTATAGAATTGCAAGCACTTTTCTTCAGGAACACATGTATGCATTCCGATACATTTCCGCCTGTTTTCCGGCGGGCATCAGTATCTCCCGAGTGTTGCCGAATCCTTTGGCTTATCGGCGAATCTGTCGTCCTGGCCGGGGAGAATTGCATTCAGAACGATTCCGACGATTGAGGCAATTGCCAGTCCCGAGAGGCTGAGGTTCATAGAGCCGATCGAGAAGCTGATCGCACCTGCTGCGGAATATTCAATTCCGATCGTCAGGCACAGGATCAGTGCGGCAATA
>JAFRGW010000044.1 GCA_017433615.1 Eubacterium sp. | reverse complement strand
TGTGTTTTATTATCCGGTTGAGCAGGCTGCGAAGATTGCAGTTAAGACCGTTCAGAAATATATGGATGAGAATCCGGATGCATTTGATTTGGTGATGTGGGTGCTGTTTGATGACAACACATATGGAATATATTCTGAAATGATTCAATGAAAGATTGCCTGCAGGTTTATTTTTTTATCTCTTTTGTTGCCCAAAGGGCAGGCAGTAAGAAGCTGGATGTAAAAGTGGTCACAAGAGAGGGATTTGAAACAGTGTACACGGAAGATGAGATTTCACCGCTAGGCAGGATGCTGGGCACAAACTATCAGGATTATGCGCTTGCAGGGAACAACGGAGAAGATGCTCTGTCTCCGGAAGAGCTGGAAAAGGTTCTGGGTCGTGAGATTACGCCGCTGGCGGATGCGTTGAAGGAATTGATATAGGAGCATCTGCATTGATGGGGATATAGACGACGTGCTTACGAAAATATAATTAAAGAATGAATGAAGGATATATTGGAAGTTAATCGCACAACTTCAAGTTTGTGCATATAGAAACACTTTTGTAAAAAGGGAGATACATTTTTATGATAGAGATCCCGTAAGGACAGTAATGTTCATCTGTTCCTGAAAGGACAGCCGGGTGAGAACTACGACGATTTTTTCGCCGATAGCGACACCCTTATCGATGCCGAGTCTCGCAGTGACGAGCTGTGTGATTCAGAAGGGTGTCGCAAACTGCATTCACACCTATGCAGGAATCCAGCTGCGGGCGGAATGCAATCGTCAAATGAACGCACTTCGTGAAAAGTATGGTCCGGATTATGAGCAGCCGACGGCGATGCCGATGCTGACGGATGGATATAACCTCCCCGCAAAGAAGGTGATCCACATCGTGGGCCCCATCGTGACCGGCAGACTGACGAAAGACCTGGAGCAGGATCTGGCGGACTGTTACAGGAACACGCTGGATCTGTGCCTGGAAAAGGATATTCGCAGTGTTGCCTTTTGCTGCATTTCCACAGGGGTCTTCCGTTTCCCGAATCAGAGGGCTGCCGAAATTGCAGTGCGGACTGTGACGGCGTGGGCGGACAAACATCCCGGCGGTATGGAAAGAGTGATATTCAATGTTTTTAAGGAAGAGGATAAGAAATACTATGAACAGGAATTATTTTGAACAGCCGGATGGGTACCGTGAAACCATAGAACGCGGTGTCGCCGGTGTACAGACTTTCCGCGGTGGCTTCTCGGCAGGAACACTCGACGGAAAGGAAGCGATACAGAAACTGAAAGCAGAGATCGCAGAGGCGGAAGCCATCGTGATCGGTGCGGGTGCCGGTCTGTCCACTTCTGCCGGATTCATTTATACCGGAGAGAGGTTCGACAAGTACTTCTCTGACTTTGCGGTGAAGTATCATTTCAGCGACATGTATTCCGGCGGTTTCTACGTGCTGCAGAGTCCTCCGGAAGAGATGTGGGCATATTGGAGCAGATACATCTGGATCAACCGCTATATGCCGATCCCGAATGACACTTATGACCGGCTTTATGATCTGGTGAAGGACAAGGACTACTTCGTGATCACGACCAACGTGGATCACTGCTTCCAGCGATCCGGCTTCGACAAGAAGCGGCTTTTCTATACGCAGGGCGACTACGGACTGTTGCAAAGCGCAAATCCGCATGGCGTATCCGCACACAAGACATATGAGAACGAAGAAATCATGCGGAAGATGATCCTGGCTCAGGGATTTGAGATCGGTGAGAACAATGAACTGATCATTCCGGAAGGCAGAGAGATATCCATGCGGATCCCTGCGGAACTGATTCCATTCTGCCCGGATGACGGGGAGCCGATGACCATGATTCTCAGATCGGATGACAAGTTCGTGGAGGATGAAGGCTGGCATGCGGCATCGGCTGCCTACTCGGACTTTCTCCGAAGGCATGAAGGGCTGCATGTGCTCTTCCTTGAGATCGGCGTGGGTGGCAATACCCCGGTCATCATCAAATATCCCTTCTGGCAAATGACGAATGACAACGAAAATGCGGTCTATGCCTGCCTGAATTACAGCGAAGCCGTCTGCCCGGAGCAGATCGAAAGCCGCTCAATTGTTATCCCGGGGGACAGCGGAGAGATGATAAAACTGCTCCTGTAACTTCATGAATTCTATTTGAGAAGGCGTCCCGGTGGGACGCCTTCTCAAAGGTTTCCGTTTAGATCTTCAGATTTTTTCTGCAAGTGCTGCTGCCTGCGCACATCCCATGTTCCATTTGATCAGTGCAGCCGTTCACTGGGTTGCGAATATTCTTTTGACGATCTATACTGTTAGAGAGATGGTCCGTTTGCTTTATCGGACGGGCACATTTCCAAAT
>JAFRGW010000043.1 GCA_017433615.1 Eubacterium sp. | reverse complement strand
GCCGTGTTCGTCCGTACCGGTCATGAAGCGGACATCATACCCGGTCATGCGCTTGTAGCGGGCGATCGCATCAGCCAGCACGATTTCGTACATGTTGCCGATGTGCGGCTTGCCTGATGTATAGGCAATCGCCGTTGTCAGATAGTATTTCCCCTTGTTTTCCATATTCCGTTTCCTCCTCTGATAATAAAAAAACGGCCTGCGAAAGGACGTCTTGCACGCGGTACCACCTTTATCTTGCCGGTGCAGATGAGCACCGACCTCTCACTTCAGTCGGTTAACGGACGCTGCCGGATCCTGCTACATATCGCAGAACCTGCTCCGGGGCCATGTTCCTCACTGCCTCTCAACAGGCTTTCATCAGCCGCCTGCTTTCTGCATTCAAGGCAGGGAGTACTCTTCCCTTCATTGCAGTTATGAAAAAATTATACTCATGAAACGAATGTTTGTTAAGAAAATTCTCCCGGTGAACAGGGAAAGAAAGCCCCAATATGGTTATCAAATGCTATTGTTATTATGTTACAGGAACCCTGGAGGATTATGGACAGATTAAATATGGATCATTCAGTTTGTCAAATCAGTTATCGTATTACACCACATATATAATGGGCGGTCAATCAAATCAAACATCAAAACTGATACGATTTTACTATTATGATACTTCAGGGTATTTTTTCAACACAGGAACAGACAGTCCAATAACTGATATTAATGTTGAATGGGGTTACGTAAGACCATATTGCCCTGTTTCCTGATATAGATTTATATTGGTTCTTCACATCAGAACGCTAAACCCATATAATCATGAAAATCAGCAGAAATAATGAAACTATGATGAAACAGAAATGCTCAGAATACATTGTCAGGCTCATTTGTATGCTGATTGTTTTGTTTCCTGCCGGCTGTGCAATGCAGGAAGCCGATACATCGCCAATGGACAGATTGATCGAAGCAACTGCGGAGAATATGGAGTATAAAATCAGGTTTGATTATGAAGAGAGCTGTGCAGTACATTCACAGAAATGCTTTTCCGACTGGATGCCGTCATATCTGGACCCTTCTGATGCTGATACGGCAAAAGAGGTAAAATTCCGTGAGCAGCATAATCATTTCGGATGTGATATGATCCGGGCATTGCAGGCTTCACTTTTGAATGCAGAGATCAAAGAAAGTGAAAATGCTGCCACCGACGAAGGCCGGCTCAGTTACATGGTAAGGAATCAGGCCGGAATCACCGGGTATTTTTATCGGGATGGCCAGATGAAAATCTTGCTTGGGGAAGACAGATATGTGTATGAAATAACTTCAGAGGCATATACGGCTCTTCTGGAAGAAATTGATCATTATGAACCTTATGGTTATTACTACATGGATCAATCAATATACCGGTATCTTGATGTGAAGGATTACGATCTTGTGAAGCAGATCTCATTGAGCACCTTTCTGCATGATGTTCAGGACGGAATGTCCGGCATCGTTCTGTTCAATGATCCGTCAGCGGGCAGCGAAAGACAGGAAGCAGTTCGAATAATCTGCAGATTAATTTCAGAACAGGAACAGGAAATCAATTATATTGACATGAGAAACAGTTGTGTGGACATATCCTGTTCTGTTGATCTGGCAGAGGATTCTGAACAAACTGCAGAATTCATGAAAGAAATGCATTTAGTTCTGTCTCCGGTATTACCGGAAGATGATAAAGGCGATGCAGTTTTATCCCTGCCTCTGATCGTATCTATAAAAGATGGGCATGTCATGAATGGGTATGCATTTTCGCGCGATGACTGGACAATCGATGAAACAGGACAGTACAGCGAAACAGCAATTCAGGAAATGGAAGAACTCTTTCGGCAGATCATTGCTGCCGCGGAAGATTAAACATAATGCAAAAAACTGGCGGAACAGCCCCGGACAGTGTATAAATGACCTGCAGGTACTGCAAACAGCCGTGTCTGAGAAGATCGGAGATCAGCGGCGGGAACATGTTCCTGTAAATGCAAGAGGAGAGGTATCGAGCACATGAAAGAACTGACAATGTTTTATCTGGATGACTGCGGTTACTGTCACAAGGCACATAAAGCTCTTGACGAACTGATGGAAGAAAAGCCGGCATACCGGGAGATCCCGCTGACTAAGATTGAAGAAAACGATCACATGGTTATCGCTGAACAGTATGATTACTATGCCGTACCGAGTTTCTTTGACGGAAAGAAGAAACTCTTCGAAGCGCATCTCTTCATGAGTTACGAGGACATCCGTGAGGAAGTGCGCAAAGTACTGGACTACGCACTTGCTGACTGAGGCAGAAAAAAACGGAGTTTGCTGCAGCTCCGTTTTTGTTTTGGTTCAGCCTTTTGCCCAGGCGGTTTCGGCGGTGACACCATCCAGGGCAGCCAGCTTCCCGGCCAGGTCCAGGATGACTGCTTCCGGGGCATCCACGGCCACACTGATCAGGGACAGCTTCTTTTCCCGGTACGGCAGGCCCATGCGGCCGATGATGTGAGCGCTGAAGGTGTGCAGGATTTCGTTCAGTTCCCGGACGGAAGCCGGGTTCTCGACGACGATGGCGATAACGGCAATTCTGTTTTCTTCCATGGGTATTCCTCCTACAGATTCATCATAGCATGAACTACAGGGTTTTCCGATAGAGCAGGAAGGAGTAGATCATCGGCACAAACGCAGCGGCGAAGATGCTTACAAACAGTGCCGGGGCTGTAAATTTATCCGGCAGCAGGAGACTGGCCAGCATGATGAATCCCGCGAGCATGAACATATACCCGCCCAGCCGGTGGGTTTTGTTCCAGTTTTCCGGATCGGCCAGGGTCCAGGGGATCTTGATGCCGACAGTCATGTTCTGGCGGACTTTCGGCATGTAGTTGCCGATGACAATGAACATGAAGCCGAGCAGGCTCCGGGTCAGTAGGCTGATGCTGATGTCATAACCGAGCGCAATGCCGTAGATGCCGGAAAAAATGACAATCGAAATCAGCGGGACAAGCCAGAGTACCAGCCGGTACATGCGGTCGCTGACACCTTTTTCCTTCGGGTCATAAGCCGTTACCGTGGCGCAGAGCAGGTGGATGGCCAGCAGGAACAGCGGCAGGAAAAACACGGTAAATGTACGGGAAGACCAGCTGTCCGGTTCGCCATTGAAGCCGAAATGCGTCGGGATCTGCTCCGGCAGCCGGTTCCACAGCAGCACGCCGGCCAGCACCGGCAGCAGGATCAGCACAGATGTCAGGATGATTGTATTCCGTTCAGTTTTCAGTTTTCTCATCGGATGAATCTCCTTTCAGTTCGGACAGCCACAGCATGATTTCTTCCAGTACGGAAGCGTTTAATTCGTAGTATATATAT
>JAFRGW010000042.1 GCA_017433615.1 Eubacterium sp. | reverse complement strand
ATTAATATATACGTATGTGCAGAATCTGTCAACACAGCGGGGGACTCCCAACTGTGTTGAGCCTCCGGCAGCTCGCGCGAGATCAGAGATGGCGATTGTTTTTTGATCGCAATATGGTTTCACATTCTTTTCACGCTTTCCATCTTGACAATCCCTTCATGGCGGTGTAATGTGACCCTTGTATCAATTCGATGACTCTGAGTCACTGTTTTGTTAAATAAAAGTACATTCTCTGTTTCTTCTATCTGGTACGAGGTACATTATGTCCAATGCAGCAAAAAAAATCTTTTACAGTATCATCGGCTGTTTTCTCTGCGGTGCCGCCGCGAACTGGGTCGCACTTGCAAACGGCTTTCCAGTGACCGGTGTCACGGGACTGTGCATGACCATCGAAAAATTCACCGGGATCAACTACTCTCTCATTTATTATGCATTTTCGATCGTGATCCTGATCATTTCATTTTTCCTGCTGAGCCGTGCGGAGTCAGCCAGCATCGTATTTCTTTCGCTGCTGTTTCCGGCTGTTCTGTGGCTGATGAACCATTTCACAGTTGCGATCATTTTTAAAGAAAAGCTGATTGCCGCTGCCCTGATGGGTGTCCTGAACGGCGCCGGCACCGGGTTTGTCCTGCGCGTTGGATGGTCTTTCGGCGGACTTGATACAATCACGAAGATCGTGAAAAAGCTGTTTTTTGCGAGTGCCGAGATGCGGACGGTCATGCTCTGCTGTGATGCGTGCATTATGCTGATCATGCTCTCCGCTTTTTCTCTGGATGCCGTCGCCTACGCATTTGTCGGGCAGCTGGTCGGCGTCAACAGCATGAACTTTGTTCTGTTCATGGGACCGAAGCTGTATGATATCCAGATCGTTGCGGACCGCTACGAAGAGATCCAGCAGTATGTCGTAGATGTTCTGCACAAGACCTCTACGATCCATCCCGTCACCGGCGGCTACACCGGCAGGGTTAAGCAGCAGATCGACTGTGTCTGCACTTCCAGAGAATACCTGAAGCTGCGGGAATACCTTCTGGAAAAGGACATTGATTGCTTTCTGAAGGTCATGCCGATGATGCATGTCTTCGGACACAATAAAGATTTTGAAAAACTGTCGGACGAGATCATGTGATTTCTAAAGCTTTTATAAACCTGTGTCAGAACATTGACGCAGGTTTTTTCAGCGCCTATAATCACAGCAGGAATTGTAATTAGATGCATATCATACGGGAGATGACTCATCTTGAAACCTAAAGAACAAAAAATCTGCCGGGACATCCGGCGGCATGGGCAGGATATTCTCCGCTCCGAGCTGTTTCAGAAGGCCGGAAATGAGACACATCATCTGCGAAGCTCTGTATCTGACCATTCGCTGTATGTGAGTATCACCGGCGTCCGGATCTGTCATTTTCTGAAGCATTTCGGCATCCGGATGAACGAAAAAGACCTGATTCAGGCTTCCCTCTGCCATGACCTCGGCATGGTTGGCCGTGAAGACAAGTACAAGACGCGCCGCACCGCGTGGCGGGCACATGCAGATGAATCCGCCCGGCTCGCGAAGACGGTTGTTCCGGACATAAATGACACAGTTAAATCCATGATTTCCACACACATGTGGCCGGCATCCGGCAAACGCCCGGAGACAAAAGAAGGCGCGATTCTCACGATCGCAGATAAATACGCCAGCATTGCGGACTGGGCCGGCGTGATTACAAAACACCGCTACAAAGACAAAATAAAGCAGGAGATCCTCTGATGTGATCTCCTGCTTTTCCATTCGTTTTCGTGAATGCCGTTTTCTTCAGAACAGCAAAAACCGGTACAGCTATTCAGACCTGTAGTCGATCAATCACCGGCACGGTTTTTCAGCCCTGCAGGCTGTCAATCGCCCGGCACAGCTTCTCTTTCATCTCATCGATCTGCACCTCTGTAATGATCAGCGGCGGCGCCAGACGCAGGACATTGCCCTCTGCGCTGATCGTCAGAAGTCCTTCCTTGTGCGCAGCCAGGATAATATCGCCCACCTTGCAGTCCGCATTTACAAGCAGCCCCTGCAGGAAGCCCTTGCCGCGGCGGCCTGCGAAGACTGCCGGATATGCAGCCGCAATTTCTTCCAGTTTCTGTTCCAGATACGGCGCTGTCTGCTTCACGTGCTCTACGAGATTCATTTCTTCATAAAGATCAAATACAGTGCTGACCGCACGCAGCGCAAACGGATTGCCGCCGTAGGTTGTTCCATGGTCGCCCGGCTTCAGAGAATTCTCTGCCAGCTTTTCATTTAACACAAATGCACCGACCGGCACGCCGCAGCCGAGCGCCTTCGCGACAGTTGTGATATCCGGTTTAATCCCGTATTCTTCATATGCAAACAGGTAACCGGTCCGTCCCATACCGCACTGGATCTCATCGAGGATCATGACAATGTCCTTCTCGTCACAGATTGCACGGATTCCTTTGATAAATTCAGCGTCGGCCGGGTAAATGCCGCCCTCGCCCTGCAGTGTCTCCAGAATGATCGCGCAGGTCTTATCAGTGATCTGCTCTTTCACACTGTCCAGATTGTTGTATTCTGCAAATTTTACGCCGCCGATCAGCGGTTTGAACGGTGCCTGATAAGCATCATTTCCTGTGACAGACAGTGCGCCGAGGCTTCTGCCGTGGAAGGAATGCTTCATGGCAATGATCTCGTGGTCTGTGCTGCCGTCCTTCAGGAATGCATATTTACGGGCCGCCTTGATGGCTCCTTCGATTGCCTCGGTACCACTGTTGGTAAAAAATACTTTTGAAAGGCCGGTTGCCTCAACAACCTTTCTGGACGCCTCTGCCATCGGCACATTGTAGTACAGGTTGGAGGTGTGAACCAGCTGATCGATCTGGTCTTTCAGTGCGGCATTCAGCTTCTCATTGCCGTAGCCGAGTGCATAGACTGCAATGCCTGCCGCAAAATCAAGATACTCTTTTCCATCGGTATCATAGAGATATGCGCCCTTTCCCGTTTCCAGAACCATCTGGAACCGGTTATAGGTGTGCAGTACATACTGCTCTGACTGGCTGATATATTCCTGTGTGTTCATATTTTATTTCCTTTATTCATCTTCTATAAACAACTGCATTGCATCACGCGTTCCATCAGATTGTCCGGGCCGGCTGCCAGATTCCCAGTTTTCAGCTTGTTTGCCTTTTCCCCCGGGTAACAAGACCGCTTGCCGGACTCCCTTAACTTCAGGACCTCTTGCCGAATTTCTCCTCTGTATCTGCCAGAATGGCCGTTCCGATACCTCTGTTGGTATAAATCTCCAGCAGCAGGCAGTGCGGCACGCGTCCGTCCAGAATATGGACGCGGGACACACCGTTATTGATAGCTTTGATACAGCCCTGCAGTTTCGGAATCATTCCGCCGTCAACGATGCCCTCTGCAATCATTTCCTCACACTCTGAAACGGTCAGCTCCGGGGTCAGCGTTTCCGGATCATCCTTATCTGTATAGACACCCTCAATGTCACTCAGGAATGCAAGCTTTTCAGCCTTCATTGCCTCAGCGATCGCGCTGGCTGCGTCGTCCGCGTTGATGTTGTAGGAATGGAACGACTCATCCACACCGATCGGGCATACGATCGGAAGGAAGTCTTTGTCCAGAAGATCCCAGAGAATCTTGGTGTCAACTGCTTTGATGTCTCCGACATAGCCGATGCTCTGTCCGTCAACCAGTTTCTGGTCGACCTGCAGCAGATTTCCATCCTTGCCGCTGATGCCGACTGCACGCACGCCGAGACGCTCGACAAGGCTGACCAGTTCTTTATTCACCTTATTCAGAACCATTTCTGCCACTTCGATTGTTTCTTCATCTGTCACGCGGAACCCGCCGACAAACTTCGGTTCGCCGCCGACTTTGCCGACCCATTTTGAGATTTCCTTGCCGCCGCCGTGTACAATAATCGGCTTGAATCCGCAGAGTTTCAGCAGGACGACATCCTTGATGACATCCTCTTTCAGCCCCTGGTCCAGCATCGCGCTGCCGCCGTATTTTACAACAATGACTTTGCGGTTGAACCGCTGTATATAGGGGAGGGCTTCAATCAGCACCTCTGCTTTTTCAAGATATTTCTGGTTGACCATTTGTTTGCTGCTCCTTTGTTATTTGTACTGCTTTATTATCGTATTCTCTTATAGCATCAGGATCTGTAATCCGCATTGATGGAAACATATTCATGTGTCAGATCACAGCCCCAAGCAGTGGCCTCGCCGTCTCCCTGATGCATATCTGCGATGGCGGTCACTTCCGGCTCGGAGAGGATCTTCGTCGCCTCTTCCTCGCTGTAGTCCGCCGCGCTGCCGTTTTCAAAGATCTTGACGGTTCCGGCACTGCTTGTCAGCCAGAGTTCCACCTGGTCCGGATCAAATTCAATGCCCGCGTAGCCGAGTGCGCACATAATTCTGCCCCAGTTCGCATCATGACCGTAGATCGCCGCCTTGGTCAGACTGGAGGTCACGACAGATTTTGCGAGTGTCACGGCAGAAGCTTTGTCAGCAGCACCTTTTACCTTCACTTCAAACAGTGCGGTGGCACCCTCGCCGTCGGAAGCAATCTTCCTTGCAAGCTGCCGGTTGATCTCAAACAGTGCTTCACAGAATGCCTGATAATCTGCATTTTCCTCTGTGATCTCGGCATTGCCTGCCATGCCGTTTGCCAGCAGCAGAACTGTGTCATTGGTAGACGTATCGCCGTCAACCGATACCATATTATAGGTATCAACCACGACTGCTGACAGCGCTTTCTGCAGCATTTCCTGTGAAATGGCCGCATCTGTTGTCAGGAAGGAAAGCATCGTGCACATGTTCGGATGAATCATGCCGGAACCCTTACACATGCCGCCGATGGAAACGGTCTTTCCTCCGATCTCCACCTGAATGCCGACTTCCTTCGGCACAGTGTCAGTTGTCATGATTGCCTGCGCGGCAAGATGCGCGCTCTCCTCCGTCGGGGAAAGCTTCGGAATCATCATTCCGACACCGGCACTGATCTTGTCCACCGGAATCTGCATGCCGATGACGCCGGTCGATGCGACAAGGATGTCGTCGGTTGTAACCGGAGTGGATTTTCCCTGCTTTTCAGTATCGGTCTTTTCTTCTGAATTGACAGCTGCCTCGTTCGCTGCATTCAGCACTTTGGCTTCTGCCTCATTAGCCGCGTTCAGCGCTTTGGCTGCTGCCTCAGCTGACTTTCTGCAGCAATCCATTCCCTCCTGCCCGGTCGCCGCGTTTGCGATGCCGCTGTTGCAGATCACCGCGCGGGCTGTGCCGCAGTCATATACAATGTGCTGGTCCCATTTCACCGGGGCTGCCTTTACCTGATTGGTTGTGAATGTTCCCGCAACCTTACACGGTACTTCACTGTAGATCATCGCCATATCCAGGCGGTTCTGATATTTGATGCCGGCTTCCGCTGCCGCAGCCATGAATCCGTCCGGCAGGGTAACACCTGTTTTATTTGTAGACATTGTTTGATCCTCTTTCCTTATGCTGTTGTTGAAACGTCCCTTTTGACTCATTACGGGAACAGCGGCGGCATTTCCAGGCCGCAGGTTTCCGGCAGACCAAATGCAAGGTTCATGTTCTGTACTGCCTGGCCGGCCGCACCTTTGACAAGATTATCAAGCGCACCCATCACGATGACTCTGTGTGTGCGCGGGTCGATGCGGAAGCCGATGTCCACATAGTTACTGCCTTCAACCCAGCGGGTTTCTGCTGTCACGCTGTCATCCAGAAGGCGGATGAATGGCTCGTCGCCATAGTATTTTTTATAAACCGCATGGATCTGATCCGCAGTCGGCAGGCCTGCATCTCCATTCTGTACCTTCAGCGATGCATATGCAGTCACGAGAATGCCGCGGTTCATCGGCACCAGGTGCGGCGTAAAATTCAGCGTCAGCGGATGTCCTGCCGCGTAGCCGAGCTGCTCTTCAATCTCAGGTGTATGACGGTGATTTGTCACACCGTAGGCCTTGATATTTTCATTCACTTCACAATACAGGTTTGCCACTTTCGCACCTCTGCCTGCGCCGGATGTTCCGGACTTTGCATCGATAATGATGGTATCCGGATCAATCAGTCCCTCTTTTACCAGAGGATAGAGACTCAGGATCGAGCAGGTTGTGTAGCAGCCCGGGTTCGCAATCAGGCGCGCTTTCTTCACATCTTCCCGGTTGATCTCACAGAGACCATAAACTGCCTCATCAAGATACTGCGGCGCTGCGTGATCAATCTTATACCACTCCTCGTAAACAGATACATCCTTCAATCTGAAATCCGCCGAGAGATCAATGATCTTGCATCGGCTTAAAATATCATCATTCACAAGCGATGCGCACAGTCCCTGCGGTGTTGCGGTAAAGATCACGTCCGCTTCATGACTGAGTGCTTCAAGATTATCGTCGCTGCAGACGTTATCAACCAGCTTCAGAAAATTGCCGTACTGTCTTGCAAAAGGCTGATCGACGTAACTTCTGGATCCATACCAGACAACTTCAACTTCCGGATGTGCCAGTAAAATCCTGACGAGTTCTGCGCCGGCGTACCCTGTTGCGCCGATAATTCCTGCTCTGATCATTGTAAACTCCTTTTATTATGAAAAAACCATGTCCACACCTTCAGACAAATCTGCGATATGGACAGCCATTTTGACCCTCGTACCATCATAATCCCTTCTTATAGGAATGTAAAGTGTCAATCCTCACAAAACACAATGCATATTTATTCGCATATTGTGTATTTTTATTCATATTTATGCATATTATCATGTTTTTATGCATGTTTCAACAAAAAAATACATTCCGCCTTGCATTCCGGAAACAGTTGCGTTATGATAGATGGCGTACTGCAAGTCAGGACGTACAATAACGTCAATTCTCATTTTTAAAATGATATAGATGGAGGAATCAAAAATGAACGAAAAAGTTGTACTTGCTTATTCCGGCGGACTGGATACCACAGCGATCATCCCGTGGCTGAAAGAGAATTTCGGATATGATGTTATCTGCGCATGTGTCGACTGCGGCCAGGGCAACGAGCTGGACGGACTCGAGGAGCGCGCGAAGGCATCCGGCGCTGAGAAGCTTTATATTCTGGATGTTACCGATGAGTTCTGTGATGACTTCATCATGCCGTGTGTAAAGGCTGGTGCTGTTTATGAGCATAAGTATCTGCTGGGTACTTCCATGGCACGCCCGGTCATCGCAAAGGCACTGGTCGATGTTGCCCGTAAGGAAGGCGCTACTGCAATCTGCCACGGCGCTACCGGCAAAGGAAATGACCAGATCCGTTTCGAACTCGGCATCAAGGCACTGGCACCTGATCTGAAGATCATCGCTCCGTGGCGCATGCCGGAAGTATGGAATATGAATTCCCGTGAGGAAGAGGTCGAGTACTGTAAGGCACACGGCATTGATCTTCCGTTCTCCATGGGCAAGGGCTACAGCCGCGACCGCAACCTGTGGCACATCAGCCATGAAGGTCTGGAACTGGAAGAGCCGGAAAATGCGCCGAATTACGACGAGCTGCTTGTTCTGGGCGTAACTCCGCAGAAGGCACCGGATGAAGAGACCGAAGTTACCATGACATTCGAAGCAGGTGTTCCTAAAACACTGAATGGCAAGGCCATGAAGGTTTCTGAGATCATCACCGAGCTGAACGAGCTTGGCGGCAAGAACGGCATCGGCATCATCGATATCGTTGAGAACCGTGTCGTCGGCATGAAGTCCCGCGGCGTCTATGAGACACCCGGCGGAACCATCCTGATGGAGGCACACGACCAGCTTGAGGAGCTGATCCTCGACCGCGAGACCATGGAAATGAAGAAGAAACTGGGCAGCCAGTTTGCACAGATTGTTTACGAAGGCAAATGGTTCACACCGCTGCGCGAGGCAATCCAGGCTTTTGTTGATTCCACACAGCAGTACGTCACCGGCGAAGTGAAGTTCAAACTGTACAAAGGCAACATCATCAAAGCCGGAACATCCTCACCGTACAGCCTGTACAATGAGTCTCTCGCATCCTTCACAACAGGCGATCTGTACGATCACCAGGATGCATCCGGATTTATCACACTGTTCGGACTGCCGCTGAAGGTTCGTGCAATGAAGATGGCTGAAGTTGAGAAATAATGTGATTCTCCAGCCGAAAGCATAATTCTTTTAAGAAACTAACATTACAGAAAAAGATGGTATGGGAGGCATTTAAAGTATCCCATACCATTTTTTCACGTTTGAAACAGTGTACTTCATCCCATTTGTCTGTTTTTATGATATACTACGGGTAACTACAAGAATATTTGAGGAGGTATCGAAAATGAAATTTTACAGATGTGCGAAATGCGGGAAAATCATCGGCATGATTCAGAGCAGCCCATGTCCGACAATGTGCTGCGGCGAAGCGATGGAGGCACTGGAGCCGAATACAACAGATGCTGCACAGGAAAAACATGTGCCGGTCATCACAATCGACGGAAATACAATTACTGTTGAAGTAGGATCAGCTGCACATCCGATGCTCGCTGAACACTATATTCAGTGGATTGCACTTGAGACGAAAGAAGGCATGCAGCGCAAGGAGCTTGCACCGGAAGCAGCACCGAAAGCTGTATTCGCACTTGCAGATGGAGATGCAGCCGTCAGTGCTTATGCATACTGCAATCTGCACGGACTGTGGAAAGCTGAAGCATAAGCTCAGATATTTGTATTTCTTATTCTGAAGTAAAACGCACAAAAAATCCGTCCCCGGGAAGATGACTTCCGGGAGGCGGATTTTTATTGTTCTGTCATATCTGCTCATCTTATCTGCAGAAAGGACGAAGTCCTGTTATTACAGTTCCTCAAACAGCATAACGGCCGGCTCGCCGTCACACAGCTCCAGCAGCTTCGGGAATGTTCCCGTGAAATGCTCTGTCGCATTGTGGATATCGATCGCCGCCTGATCCTTCCAGCACTCGATAAATGCGAGTACCTGCGGATCGTCCAGACTCTGGTTTAGGGAATAAAATACATTCCCCTCTTCAGCGCGGGATTTCGCGATCAGGTCTGTTGTCAGCGCTTTGAAATTCTCAAGTTCTCCCTGTTTTACCGGCATTTTTGCTACGATTTTGATCATGTGAAAACCTCCTGCTTTCTGTGTTTCATAGATCAACTTCGCGAGGGGAACCCCCGCCTCATTGAATAATACCTTCACAGAGAATTATACTGCATCAGGATTCTATCTGCCACACATTCCTGCAGCTGTCACGAATCATCAAAAATCCGCAGAAACAGTCTAGTCCTGTCCCCGGTTACAGTAATGTTATGATTTCAAATACAATAAAACCAATCATGATGCAAAACCCGCCGCATTTACTGAAAAATGTTTTGAAATTCATCTCATGTCGGTCAGCCTCGCCGATGTACAGTCTTACTGCAAATACAACTGCACAGATTAAAAGGATCAACCAGTACATGATTACATTGGGAATTCTGGATTCCCATGCCAAAAGCAGCACACCCGGAATCAGTATCATAAATGATGCCAGCACCTGCACGACTTTTCTCGCGATATATGTCTTCATAGATTTTTTCCTCCAATACCGGGCATAACTGCCTGTCCTCCGATTCAGGAATCACTCTGCACTGTGTTCAGCACCTGTCTACCTTTATCCGTCAGGCTTGCTTTCAGACGGCTGAATCCGAAAATCTTTACAAGTCCCTGCTCTGCAAGACGCTCACCGATTGCACTGAGTTCCATCATATATATCTTCTGCGCACTCGAAATATCACTGAGTACAGTATCTCCGCCGGAGATCCATTCCATGAAGCGAATTGCATCCTGATCCAGATCGTATTTACCGATCGCATCCAGATCTTTCGGTGTCATATTCGCAACTGCAATTGCATCACCCTTTTCTGTCAGGCTGAAATACAGCTGTGCAAGCAGACGCTGTGATTTCCGTCTGATATAGCCTGCATCTTCCAGACGGTCAAACATAATATGAATATTACCGGCCTGGATGCTGTGTGCGTTATTGTAATCAGTCATTTTGTGGATGATTGCACCTGCATTGTCATATCCTGCTTTAATGGTCTTCAGAATCTCAATGCCGAGCTCATCCGGTCCTTTCTGCGGGTCAATCGGTTCTCTCTTCTCTTTCCCTCCTGTCAGAACACTGACAACGACAAGTGTAATCAGCGCAGCCGGGAAGATCAGCCACAGGCTGTTAACCTGCTGTGAACGCTTCGTAATGATATCCCATACCAGAACAATCAGAAGCGATACAGATACCGATGCGATTGCACCTTTCTGATTGCCGACTTTCAGCAGCCAGGAATCAAGATAGTAGATGAACAGCGGTGCACCGACGCCGGTACCAAATGCGAACAGATAGCTCAGACCGCCGCTCCAGAAAATCGCAAATACCACTGAGAGCATGCCATATGCAATGGTTCCCCACTTCGCGATCTGCAGCAGTTTCTTCGTATCTTTGATTTTCAGGAAATACTGTCCGACATCGCGTACCAGCTGGTTGACGCCGGAAACCAGGTAAATATCACAGGTCGACATTGTTGCCGCCATCAGACCGGCCATGATGCAGGCTGCAAGCGGAATCGGCATAATGTTCATGAAAGAACCAAATGCTGTACTTGCCTCTTCCAGATTTGGAAGCAGCTGTCTTGCATAGCAGCCGGTAAATGCGCCGATGACACCGGTCGAATACGCAATAATCCAGGTCCACATCCATCCACGCTTGCAGGCTTTCAGCGATCTGGTTCCTGCAGCACGCGCCCAGTAAGGCGACTGATTAAGAAGTGACTGATGCATCATCAGGAATGTAATGACGGATGGCGCTACAAATTTCACAACCGGAATTGCACCAAACGGAAGCGTCAGGAAATTCTCCGGAAGTGCGGATGCCTGCGGGAGACCATATTTTGCTATCAGGAAAATCGGCAGAATAATGAACTGAATGACAAATACCCAGGAGAACTGGATCAAGTCAGTAACAGTAGCCGCCCAGATTCCGCCAAATGTAACATATGCGGTAACAACAATGCCAACCAGAAGCATCGCCAGCTTCGGGCTGATACCAAGTGCGCCGCCGATCGTCGCACCGCAACCGACGTACTGCCAGCCCAGGATTGCCAGGGATGCGAACAGAATGACAATCGTGATCGCCATACGTCCGCCCTTTCCATAACGATATTCAAACCACTCTGTCGGCGTCAGTGCGCCGCTTGTCCGCCAGAAGCCTGCCCAGCAGAGCCATGCGACCAGCGCGCCGGTGCCCCAGCCGAGATAAAACCACATACCGCCCATACCAAACATGTAACCATACATGATAATAGACGGCAGGTATCCGCCGGAGATGAGGAT
>JAFRGW010000041.1 GCA_017433615.1 Eubacterium sp. | reverse complement strand
GGTATCTGATTCTGTACAGTGCCGGCCGGTTCATGATCGAATTTCTGCGCGGGGATGCGGAACGCGGTTCTATCGGCCCGCTGTCCACCTCGCAGTTTATCGCTTTGTTTGTCCTGGCGGCGGGGGTGATCATGCTGGTCATGATCAGAAACAGAAACAAACATATCAGGCAGGAGGCTTCAGTATGAAAATCGGTTTTGCGAACGATCATTCGGCAATTGACATGAAAGCCGAACTGATTCCATGGCTGGAAGAACAGGGATATGAAGTTGTGAACTTCGGTACGGATTCACGGGAAAGCACGGATTATGCCATCTGGGGTGAAAAAGCTGCCCGGGCAGTGGCGGCCGGGGAAGTGGATTATGGCCTGGCTGTGTGTGGCACGGGGCTCGGCATCGGGCTTGCCTGCAACAAGGTCAGGGGAATCCGCGCGGCCATCTGCTCCGAACCGTATACGGCCCGGTATTCCCGGCTGCACAACAACTGCAACATGCTGTGCTTCGGGGCCCGGGTCATTGGTGTGGAGATGGCCAAGATGATGATTACAGAATTCCTGCATACGGAATTTGAGGGCGGCCGGCATGCCCGCCGGGTTGCCATGATCATGGATATTGAAGAAAGAAACACAAAGTCTGAAGACAGATGAAGAACAGAGCTCTGAAAACTGCGGCTGCCGCCGTACTGGTGCTGGCAGCCCTGTATTTCCTGCCGCTGGTGGTAACAGAAGCCGGCGGTCCGGACGGCCGTGTCTGGCATGTGCCGGTGTTTTCCTCTGTGCGGGAAGTCACGGAAGGCCAGGTGAACATTACCTCGTTCCGCAGTCCCTATGCTCTGAAAAAAGACGCGGAAAATGCCATGCATTCCTATGAGGAAAGCAAGTGCTACGGGACAACATATTACGTTGACGAAGTCAATGATGTGTCATTTACCGGCTATGACGTGGCCGGGGGTCTGCCTGCGCAGCTGACATACCATTATGTTCCGGGAAATGCCTGTGCCGGCTGGACGCTGGATGATGAGGTTGCCTGGGAAGACGGAGACCCCCTGGAGGTGGATCCGCGTATGACCCCGCAGGAAGCCATGGAGAAGAACTGGTATGTTGTCCAGGACGGCAGGATCCTGAATATTCCCCAATACTATGATTTTGCCCGCATGGTCAAGCAGGGGGTATTCTGTGTCAAACGGACAGTGATCTATGAACAGGATCACATGAAGATCATCGATGTGCAGCTGCTGGAATCGGGCCGCTTTCTGGTAACTGTGACGGAAGACGGGGAAAAGAATGCCCGTGAATACGGCCGGTTCTCGGAAGCCGAGATCAACGGTCTGAAATATGCCAGTGTCTATTATGGAAGCCTGGAGGATGAACCGATTCCGCTGTATCCGGTGGAATAGCCCTCACGGGCTTTTTTTGATACTATTTTACTGATGAAAAAGAAACTGTTGACCTGTCTGGCAGGGATTGCGGCGGCTGCTGCGATGATCCTGCCGATAAAAGCGGATGAGCCGTCGTTTGACTGCTGGTTTTCCTATCCGGGCAGTCATTCGGCAGATGACGCACGGAATGATTATTATGCCTTCCAGGGAAGTTCTGAACTGGTTCAGACCGTCTGGAAAGATGAAACGGTTTTCTTCAAGATTGCCGTTCGGGCAGAGCAGGACACAACCCTGTACGCGGAGGTCAGCGGGCTGAAACAGGCGGAGGCGGAAGTGTGCCATCTGGAAGATATCCGTACCAGCATGGGCATCGGCCTGGAGAATGCCGCTCCTGTCAGGGAGATTCCCGATCTGGTTGTCCCCGGATCGGAATTGACGCTTACTGCCGGGAATACCGGTTTCTTCTGGCTCAGGATCCATATCCCGGCCGGGGCATCTGCGGGCAAAGAGCAGGGCATCATCACGATCCGGGATGCCGGCGGCAGTCAGAAGGAATGCCGGCTGACCCTGCAGATCCTGCCGCTGAGCCTGCCGGAGGAGCGGGCTTATTCCGTCAACCTCTGGCAGTATCCGTACGTTTCCCTGCAGTATTATGACTGCCTGCAGGGGCAGGAACCGTTTTCAGCCGGCCATGTCAAGGAACTGCGGCAGGAACTGGAACTTTACCGGGAAACCGGCGGGAATGCCGTAACGGTGACGGTTGTCCCGGAGCCCTGGGGCCATCAGACGTATTATGACACCCCGTCCATGGTGGTCTGGCACCGGCATGATGACGGCTATTACAGCTTTGATTTTTCACTGCTGGAACAGTGGGTGAAGCTCTGTGAAGAGTGCGGCATCAACGGCCGGATAGACACGTATTCACCGCTGCCCTGGGATGGTTCTGTGACGGTCATCCGCGATGATCAGTCCGAAGAACGGCTGTTCCTGACCCCGGGCACCTACAACTGGACTGCCGCCTGGGAAGCCTTCCTGTATGCCTATATGGATGTTCTGGAGAAAAACGGCTGGTTTGACAGGACATATCTGTGCCTGGATGAACGGGATGCGGAAGCGGCCCGGGCGGTGCTGGACCTCGTCGGCAATGTGAGAAACAGCAGCGGGCAGTCTTTCCGCGTGAGTGTAGCCGTCAACCGCTGGGAGGATGTCTCATTGTATGACCAGGCCGATGACATTTCGATTTCGCTGACCATTATCCCGAAAGACCCGGCCCAGCTGCAGGAAGTGCTGAGCCGCCGGCACAGCATGCGCCGGACGACCACGCTGTACAACTGCACGGCGACTTACCCAAGCGCGTTTACCTGCAGTGAACCGGATGAAACCATCTGGATGTTTGATTATCTGAGTACTTCGGGATTTACGGGTTATCTGCGCTGGGCGCTGGATGCGTGGAACGATAATCCGTATATGGACATGCGGGACAGAAACTTTGAAGCCGGCGACTCTTTCATGATTTATCCTGACAGAAAAGACGCGGCGGACCCGCGGCCCTGCCGCAGCCTGCGCACGGAAATGATTATTGCCGGCAGCCAGCGGGCGGAAAAATTAAAGATTCTCGGCGAGCGTTATCCGCAGCTCCGGCAGGATATCGGTATGATCAACCGGCCGTCCGGGCAGGTTAATGCCTGGGGAGCCATGACCGGGACTGACACGGCAGCCGCTGCCGTTACGGAAGAAGTCATGCTGGTGCAGGAACTGATGGCACAGTACGAAGAACTGATGGCGCAGTACGAAGAACAGCTGGCCGATCCGTGGAAGGGCAAAACAAAAAGCCGGCATCGCCTGCCGGCCTGAGTGGATCGGATTAGAACTGTTTCATGACGGTGATGAGCATGTCTGCCGAGTGACGGGCTGCTGCGGATTCAAAGGCGATGTAGTCCATGAGGTCCGAGCCGTCCGCCTTATCGGAAATAGCCCGCACGATGACAAAGGGAACACCGTTGATCCAGGCTGTCTGGGCTATGGCACTGCCTTCCATCTCACAGCAGTCAGCGTGGAACGTATCACGGATCCACTGTTTCTTCGCTGCATCGCTGATAAACTGGTCACCGCTGGCAATCCGGCCTTCAAGCAGGTTGATGTCAGGCGCTGCCTGCCGGATGGCGGCAGCGATTTTTTTACGCAGTTCCGCATCGGCCGGGAAAGCGGCCGTTCCCAGCTGGGGCACTTCACCCTGCTGATACCCGAACATTGTGGCGTCGAAATCGTGATGGACAACATCCGTGGAGACAACGAAGTCGCCGATGTCAAGCACGTTGTTCAGGGATCCGGCAATCCCGGAATTGATGATATGCGTTACGTGGAAGTGATCGATCAGGATCTGGGTGCAGGCGGCGGCGCTGACTTTGCCGATGCCGCTCTGTACAGCCACCACATCCATATTGCCGATGGTGCCTTCCGTGAATTCCATGCCGGCGACGGTCGCCGTACGGGTAATATTCATTTCATTTCTGAGCGCTGCAATTTCATCATGCATGGCTCCGATCAATCCGATTTTCATGGGAAAATCCTCCTTGTTCCGCCGTCTATTCTAGCATAAAGAAAACCTGCACGAACGCATGCAGGTCAATGTCATCTGGTCGGAATAATGGGCAAACGCAGAAATTCATTTTTTGCGGTAGTTATGCGGCATAGTGATATCGGTTTCTACTTTTCTACCTTATCTGTATCAATCAGGCCATTTACTGCAGCATATTTAGCCTGGTCATTAGAGCGGGCATAACTGTTTGTCGTGTTCAGATTTGCATGGCCCATCAATTCCATCCGGGTCCGGTCAGATACTCCGTTAAGATCCAGATCCGTGGCAAACTGATGCCGGCAGTCATAACTCCGGAAGTCAATGCCAAGAGCATGTGCTTCCCTGGCAATCCACTGGGATGCTTTGGAAGTGTTCATGAACGTACCATTATGGCGGGTGAAGATATACTCATTATCACTCATTGCCATTACGTCATCCAGTTCCTTCCTGGCTTTGGCATTCAGCGGAATGTACCGGATGCTGGTGGGCGTCTTAGTGGCGGTCAGCCCGTAGTTGTTTTCCCGGATCTCTCCGATGTCTTCTGTAATTAGAATCCCTTTATCAGTAATGCTGGATCTGTTCAGGGCATATACCTCAGCCGGGCGCAGGCCGCAGTACCTCATGATGACCAGGGCATGTGCTACAAGAGCATTGTCATACTTCTGTGCTTCGGATCCTTTACGGCTTCTGAGCGCGGCACAGATCAGCTGCAGTTCCTCGTCAGTGACCGTGTTATTTCTTCGAGGTGCGGCGTTAATCTTCGGAACGGTAATCAGATCCATATCAAGATAATGCTTGATTTTGAGCATGTGAGCGATGCGGAAAAGGTATTGCCAGCATGTTTTGATATATCGTACAGACCGATTATTTCTTTTCTCAGATGCTTTATTGATAGAGTGCTGAACGTCCAGCTCGGTGATATCAACCAGCGGGCGCTGGCCATATTCTTCCTGAATGTAGTTTCTGTATACATACATGTAATGCCGGTATGTACCCACTGTCATAGGCAGTGCTTCCTTCCAGAGGTCGAAGATCTGCTGGACAGTCATGTCAGACTGCATTGTTGCCAGGGATCCGGCCTGCCGTTCATACAGTGCTTTGTTCCGGCAGGCGCAGGCGGCTTCCATGCACTTTGCATAGGAATCATAATTGCTGCTGGTGAATGTCTGGGAGAAGGTATGCTTCAGCCCGTCAGTGCCGTAGTAATTGAACTGGACAGTAGCATACATGATCCAGATGTCATCCTTGGTAAGTCTCCATTTAACCTTGATGTACTTTTCCTTCCGCCGGTACGGAGGATCCATTTTCTTTTTCATAGTTAACCTTCTTTCTGTGCTAGAATGAAGGCATAACAAAAGGTCGTCCGGACTAATTGTTATGCCAGGTGTCAGCAGTTGCAGCTGCTGGCGCCTTTTTATTTGATTTTGTCAACTGAGCCACTTTTTTGGGGTGCTGCTATATGAGGCACAAACTCATCTGGGTTTTCTCTTTCATATAGAACTTCAACCAAAGCATCAATAGTTGTTTTACTGTGTTCGGTAAGCCCGCGGTATTTGGTGATCAGAGATCTTTCGGAAACAGTAATACCGGATCCATATGCGGCCGCTTCATCCTGAAATATGTAATTCGCATCTACATGCAAGACTCTCATAATATCAGCAAGAGTAGCGATGTCGGGCTCGTTTCCGGATTCCCTTTCATAATTTGCGACAGTGCTTTTTGCTTTGCCGATCAGATCACCGAGTTGCCCCTGAGTGAGACCAGCCGCCTTTCGCGCTTCTTTGATTCTATCTCTGTACGACACATTAATCTCCTGTTTATTGAATTATAGATTTCAAAATATAAGCACGTCAATACAAAAAGTTTGTAAAACAGAAACTTATCTATTGACAAAGTTCTGAAACAAAACTATGTTTATATTGAAGTTTGTGATACGAAAACTTTAGAGAGGAGAGACAGATGAAATCAATCCAGGAAAGAAATCATCCGTTAGCTGATAACCTGCAAAGAATAATTTCAGAAAAGGGATTTAAGCAGATTGCTGTTGCTGAAAAAGCTGGGATGACCGGACTGGACCTTACCAATATTATCAAAGGGCGCAAAATCGTTACCGCATGTGATGTTATGCCATTAGCCATGGCTTTGGGTGTGGATGCGAATGCGCTCTTTCGTATTGAAGGAGAAGAAAGCACATGACACTGACAGCTGAAGAGATGGATCTGCTGGCTGAAAAGATTGCTGCCAGGATCCGTCCAAAGATGACGCTTACTTCTGAAGATGTTGCAGCCGAACTGAACTGCAGCCGGCAGTATGTTGATATCCTGCGGCGCCAGGGAAAGCTGCGCGCCATCCAGAAGGGGAAGACGTACATCTATCCAAGGTCCTATGTTGAGGACTATGTAGAGTCCCTGGGTCATTCCAGGCGAAAAAAGTAACTGATTATATTCCATGATGCCAGATGAAGGCGGAGATCCGACAACTCTTCAGGCAGGCGACACTGTGTGAGCAGATTCTAATTTTCCATAGATACCTCTGTTAAAAATGATCCGGACGATCCTTTAAAGCAAATGACACTTACTGTGTAAAACAATTCCGAAGATCTCCGCCGTCACCTGGCATTATGGGCCGAGGAAAAAAGAATGAAGAAACCATTATTCACTGAGGAAGAAGTACAGAAAAACATTGATGACGCCATTAATGAAACTATCCGTAAAACCGGGCAAAAGCCATCTGATATGGAAATAGCCCTAGCAAACAAGCTGGGCTATGCATTTGCAAACTGGGTAAATACCCATAGCGACACTATTATGAATGCATTTGAAAAAGTAGTGCTGGAAGCCCTGAAAGGAAAGAAAAGTGGGAGTGACTGAGAAAGAAATTCAGGAAGCCATCAACACAATTAAAGATGTTTGTTTGGCTTTGGAGGATGCATTTTCTCAACTAACACCACAACAGTTATACATACTTGCAGCACTTCTGGAATATCAAAAAGAACTGAAGCCTAGAGATTGAAATGATTATTTAGATTCAATTCAACTTGATATCCAGCAGTATGCTGCACATATCAGTAGTGCCTG
>JAFRGW010000040.1 GCA_017433615.1 Eubacterium sp. | reverse complement strand
TGCGGCCGCGGGGCAGTTTACTCGATTCCCGAAATATGATATTCTGATTATCAACAGAATGATTTCGCATAATAAGAATCAGAGCCTATGGAGAAATCAAGAGACGGACAGGTCATACGAACACTATACAGAGATTCTGTCATCAGCATCATCATAGCAGCTGTTGCAGCCATGTTCGGCATGCTGATTGACGGTATTATTATCAGCAAATTTCTCGGGACAGACAGTATGGCTGCCTACGGGATTGTCACGCCGCTCTTCAGTATCATGACAGCGATCAGCGGTGTATTTGCCACCGGCTCGCAGGTCTTCTGCGCGAAGCATCTCGGCGCCGGCAGGGTCGACCGCGCCCGCGAGGTTTTTTCTGTCTGTATGTATGTGACGTTCCTGACTGCGGCCGGAATCATTGTCTTTTTATATCTGTTCTGCGAACCGGTCACCATCGTCATGGGCGCGCGCGGAACAGCAGCACCGTTGATGCCGCTCTGTAAAAATTACCTCTACGGCATCGCCCCCGGTATTCTGCCGGTTCTGCTGCTGTTTATCTTCAATTCGCTGATGCGCCTGGACGGCGACCCGAACCGGGTCATCTGGGCGGTCGCTGCCATGACAGTTTTCGACATTGCCGGCGATCTGGTCAATGCGCTGGTCATCCACGGCGGCATGCTCGGTATGGGAATCTCCACTGCGATCAGTTACTACATTGCCATCATGATTATGCTGATGCATTTCCGGAAAAAGGATATTATTTTCCGTTTTTCCATGAAGGATGTCCATCTGACGGATCTGGGCAGCATTCTGCAGACCGGTGCGGCTACTGCAGTCGGCAGCGTCTCTACCATGCTGCGCAATCTCATTCTGAATAATATCATGGTGGCAGTCGCGGCCAGCACGGCAGTCGCAGCGCTGTCTGTACGAAACACCCTGAATACGCTTTTCGGTTCTATCATGCTGGGGGTCGGCATGACAACCGCCATGATTTCCGGGATCGTTTACGGAGAAGAAGACAAACACGCGGCAGAGCATCTGCTCTCCATTTCCATGCGCTATGCACTGATCATCGGCGGGATTCAGGCAGCCGCCATCTTCCTCTTTGCGTCACCTCTTGTTGCCCTTTTTTCCAGCGGCAAGGAAGACGCTGAAATTATGACTGTATATGCGGTCCGCGCCATGCGATTTTACGCCTTTGGCCTTCCGCTTTACGGGATCAACCAGGTATTTATCAATTATCTGCAGGGAATCAGCCGCCTGAAACTGGCAAATATTGTAAGTTTTATTGACAACTTCCTGTATGTGATCGCGCTGTCGCTGATCCTCACGCCTTCCATGAAAACAGACGGTATCTGGCTCGCCTACCCTGTCAGCGAAGCTCTGGTTGTTCTTACGGTCTTGCTGGCAGAGCGTCACGAGCACAAAGCATTTCCGAAATCGGCAGCCGGTCTTCTGTTTCTGCCGGATGTATTCGGCGCACCGGATGAAGATATCCTGGAAGCGGCGCCGGCAACCATTGAGGAGGTATCTGCTGTCTCATCTGCAGTGGCTGACTTCTGCCGGGCGAGAGGTGCCTCCAAAAAGGAAGCTCTGCTGATCCCGCTCTGTGTGGAGGAAATGGCAAATAACATTATTCAGCACGGCTTTACCAGTGACAGCAGAAAACATCTTCTGGAGCTGCGCGTCATGAAAAAACCGGACACATGGATTGTACGGCTGCGCGATAACTGCATTGCGTTCGATCCCGGGAAACGCGCAGCGACATTCGATCCGCAGGATCCGGCTAAACACATCGGCATCCGTATGATATACGGCATGGCCAGTGATATCCAGTATGTCAACACCATGCAGCTCAACAACCTGATTATTAAGATTTAAATCTAAGAATAATTATTGAACGAGGTATTTATGAACACATTTGAACAGGCCGTCCAGTTTGCCCTTCATGCCCATGAAGGACAGCTGCGCAAGGCAAAACCGATTCCGTTTATTCTTCACCCGATGGAGGTGGCACAGATTGCAAGTACCATGACAGATGACCAGGATGTTCTGGCAGCTGCAGTTCTCCACGATGTCGTTGAAGATACAGACCGCACAGCCGATGATATCCTTGAACATTTCGGCGCACGGATCGCGTATCTTGTAGCGATGGAAACAGAAGACAAACGCCGCGGCCAGCCCGCCTCCGAAACCTGGAAAATTCGCAAAGAAGAATCCCTTGCAGAATTGAAAAACAGCGGTGATACAGATGTTCAGATCCTCTGGTTATCTGACAAGCTTTCCAATCTGCGCTCTTTTTACCGCAGCCGGCTGCGAATCGGTGACAAGATGTGGGAAATGTTCAATAACCCGGATAAATCAGAACAGCACTGGTATTACAGTCAGATTCTGGAACTGTGCAGCAGCCAGAAAGACGCCTATGCCTATAAAGAATATCAGATGCTGCTGAAAGCAATCTTTCTGGACGGATCTCTCCATGTGGAATTTATGGAGACCGGATCTGCTTTTGACGAACAGCGATAAACGGGAGTGACTTATGGAACAGGTAAAAGCCATACGAAATCTTGAAACACTGACGCTGCAGCTGCTCGGGCGTATTGATACAAATAACGCTGCAGATATTGAGGCACAGTGCAACACGATTCTGGACGAGAACAAGGAGACTTCTCTGACCATCGATGCCACGAATCTGGAATACATCTCCAGTGCCGGCCTGCGCGTTCTCCTCAAAATTCGTAAAAAGCACCCGCATATGCGTATCGTACAGGTGTCCAGTAAAGTCTATGAAATATTTGATATGACCGGCTTTACAAAGATGCTCCCCGTAGAACGGGCTTATAAGGAAATCTCGATCGAGGGGTGTGAAAAGATCGGCGAAGGCGCCAACGGCGAAGTTTACCGCATTGATCCGGAAACGGTTGTCAAGACATACCGGAATCCCGATTCTCTGGAGGAAATCCGCCATGAGCGGGAAGTTGCACGGGAAGCATTTATTCTCGGGATTCCGACTGCTATTTCCTATGATATTGTAAAAGTCAACGGCAGTTACGGATCCGTTTTCGAACTGCTCAATGCGACCTCGCTCTCCAAACTGCTCGCACAGTCCGAAGACAATCTGGATTACTGTGTCGGCCAGTTTGTAGACCTGCTCAAACTGATTCACGAAACTGAGGTTCCGGAAGGTCTTCTGCCCGATCTCCGGGAGGAAGTACTCACCTGGATGCCTTCTCTGGAAGACCTTCTCCCACAGGATATATACAATAAGATGGTTGCCATGATCACCGCTATCCCGCAGGACAACCACATGATCCACGGTGATTATCACACTAAAAATATCATGATGCAGGGAGATGAAGCCCTCCTGATTGATATGGATACCCTTGCTGTCGGCCATCCGGTTTTCGAATTTGCATTTATGTTCAATGCATTTCTCGGCTACAACGAACTGACGCCGGAAGGACTGCTCGATTTCCTCGGATTTTCCTATGAGCTGGCCGAACGCTTCTGGAAAAAGGCACTTGCACAGTATCTGGAGACAGATGACCCCGCGCGGATTCAGGAAGTTACTGACAAGGCCCGCGTAATCGGGAGTCTTCGCATGATCCGGCGTTTTCTGCGGCGGGACGGTCTGAATAATCCGGACGACCGGAGGTATATCGACCACTGGCTTGCAGCAATGACGGAAATGATTGAAAAATATGACGAACTTACTTTTTAATCCCGCCTGCTCCGATTCCGGACATATGACCGTCCGTCATTTTTCAACGCAGGATACGCGTTGAAGAATGAGCCTCCGGCAGCTCACGCAATCGAGGATCGCGGTTTACATATCTTACATATTTAACTGGAAAGGAATGATTTCATGCCCGCAAAACGCGTCAGTGAAATGTCAGAACTTGAGAAAAAGCGGTATTCCTTAAGTGCAAGGATGTTTCATACCGTTCTTTTGATTTCTGTCATCCTGTTTGTCATCTCGGTTATCGTCAGCTATGTGATGTTTGTTACGACTGTAGAAGAAAATCCTTCTCTGCAGAATCTGTTCGACATGCAGAATACATCACATATTTCTTATCTGCTGCAGTATGCACTGGTCATGCTGCTCGTGACAATTACGCTGGCTGTAATTCTGGTACAGCGTCTGAAACGCGATGTGGTCAGACCGATCAATGAACTGGCCGGCGCCGCAGAGAAGTATATGCGGCATGAGTATGACGAGGAAACCGGCGCCTCTTATTTCTCGGATCTGGACATCCGGACCGGCGATGAGATTGAAAACTTAAGTGAAACCATGGCAAAGATGGAAAACGACATGAAGGGATTCCTTGCGAATCTCGCACATGTCACTGCGGAAAAGGAGCGGATCAGCACGGAGCTCAATCTGGCAACACAGATCCAGACGAGTATGCTGCCGACATTCTTCCCGCCGTTTCCGGACCGCACGGAATTTGATCTGTTTGCAGATATGAAGCCCGCTAAGGAAGTCGGCGGTGATTTCTATGATTTCTTCCTGCTGGATAAGGATCATCTCGCTCTTGTCATCGCGGATGTTTCCGGCAAAGGCGTCCCGGCAGCGCTCTTTATGATGGCATCGAAGATTATGATCAACAACCGCGCCATGATGGGCGGCACGCCAAAAGATATCCTGAGTTTCGCCAACCGGCAGATCTGCGCAAACAATACGCTGGATATGTTCATCACCGTCTGGATCGGTATTCTGGAAATATCCACCGGTACCATTACGGCCTCGAGTGCAGGTCACGAATACCCGATCATCTGCAGAAAAGGCAGAAATTTCGAACTCTTCAAGGATCCGCACGGTTTTGTCATCGGCGGCTATGACAATATGAAATACCGCGATTATGAGATCCATCTGGATCCCGGCGACACCCTGTTTATTTATACAGACGGTGTTACTGAAGCAACCAATGCGGACAATGCCCTGTTCGGAGCCGACCGGCTGCTGTCCACATTAAATGAAGTGCGTGCCGGTTCATCCCGTGATATACTGAATCATGTCCACGAACGCATACGGGATTTTACAGTGGATGCGCCGCAGTTTGACGATATCACGATGCTCAGTCTTCGCTACAACGGAGGTGGTATTGATATGAAAGAATTCTCAGTTCGCGCTGATGTTGAAAAACTGGCTGAAGTAAATGATTTTGTCAGCCAGACGCTGGAAGCATATAACTGCCCGATGAAGGTGCTTATGCAGATCAACCTCGCTGTCGAAGAAATCTTTGTCAACATCGCAAACTATGCATACGCCGCAGAAGGCGGAAATGCCACCATCCGTGCAGGTATTGAAAAGGACACAAACATGGCGGTCATCACTTTTGTCGACCGCGGCAGACCATACGATCCGACTGCAAAAGAAGATCCGGATATCTCGCTTTCGGCAGAAGAACGGGAAATCGGCGGTCTGGGCATTTTTATGGTGAAAAAGACGATGGACGACGTCAGCTATTCCTATACGAACGGATGCAATGTGCTGACGCTGAAGAAGAAGCTTGCATAATAATATGGCAGAAGCACGAAACGCTTCATAAAAAAATCATCACCGGGATCGCTTGCACTTAAGTCCCTGTGATGATTTTTTATGTATTCGATTATTTCATAACCCCGTCATAAACAATTCTTTGAGATACAATCATCATGCAAAAAGCGCAGCCCGCGCATGTGCTGCATAGATTTCCTGAATAGCCGGATCTTCACCGAGACCATGCAGTACAGCTGTCACTTCATAGCCCGCTTTCTCAAGCAAAGATTTCCATGAATCCGGATCATCGCCGGCCATATCGTTGCAGGCATGATCACCGGCAACAACCATCATCGGCCGCAGCACAATCCTGCGATATCCCTTTTCTTCTATCATCTCCATGACATCTTCGATCGTCGGAGCGGCTTCGACGGTCGCAATATAATAATTCGCACGGCCGGTGTCCTTAAAAGTCTGCTGCATTTTTTCGTAGACAGCATTGGCCTCTGCTTTTGATGTGCCGTGCCCCATGAGAATAAATGCTGCCGGTTCTCCTGCGTCTTCTGCCGGTCCGCCGGAGGATTCTGACTGTACGCCGGCGGTTTCTGACTTTTTGCTGATACGATTCTCCGGCAGATCCCCGCTCATTTTGTCCAGCCATTCCTGCGTTCCGGCCGCAATTGCTTCTGCGACAGTTCTGAAATCATCTTCCGCAGAAAGCAGCGGTTCCGCAATCATCAACCGTTCAAAACGATCCCGGTACGCTTCCAGCACCTCCTGCATCTCATCGTACTCAATTCCCTTCATGAAATGCGTCGGCTGCACCAGCAGTTCTCCGATCCCGTCCGCTTCCGCCCGTTCCAGCGCCTCTGCCACGGTATCAATCTTCTCCCCGGTCTCCCGGAAGATCTTTTTAATAATAAAACCGGAAGTGAATGCGCGGCGCACCTCCCACGCCGGAAATGCTGCTGCGAGTGCCCGCTCAATTCCGCCGATGTCCGCATCCCGGCTGTCTGCATAAGAAGTGCCGAAGCTGACGGCGAGGATGGCTTTTTTTTGATTCATATTGTTTTCCATGTTTTTTTCTCCCGTTTTATCCAGTTGCAACCTTTGATCGCGCACAAGCTGCGAAGCGCACTTATGTGTCTTCTTCTGTGAAATGCTTTATTTCTCACGGCTGATCACTATCGCTGCAAATACAATTGCACTTCCGGCAAGCATTCTCGCCTCCAGCGGTTCGTGCAGAAGCAGTACGCCGAATACAACGCCAAAAACTGCCTCCAGCGCAAATACAAGAGATGCGTGTGAAGGTGTCGCATACTTCAGCCCTGCATTCTGGAAAATGTTGGCGACGCCGGAAGCAATCACACCCAGAAAAATCATTGCGGCCCAGCCGGAAAGACCAAGAGACAGGACCGGCTTCTCCGTGACTGCGGCCATTCCCGTACTCAATACCGTACATACGATCATCTGAATCCACGAAAGCAGGACTACATTACATCTCTCCGTGGCCGATTTCATCTGCACATAACTGACAGCACACAGAAGCCCGGCAATCAGAGTCAGGAGCTCTCCCTTTCCCATGCCAAATCCTTCATTGTTCAGCGAGATCAGTCCGACGCCGATCAGTGACAGCACCCCGCCGGCAAACTGCCGTTTCAGCGGCTTCTGCCGGAATGCAATCCATACGACAAACGGTGTCATAACCACATAGGTCGCCGTCAGAAATGCACTTTTTCCTGCCGTCGTGTATAACATGCCGACAGTCTGAAAAAACTGAACCAGATACAGTACAATTCCGATCTGGATGCCGTCCCGCACGGTTCTCCGGTCCAGCTCACGGATGTTCTTCCGCACCAGAACTGTTGTAAAAACCGTGGCCAGAATAAACCGGTAAGACAGCAGCCAGTTCGGGCCGACTGCATCCAGTGAGCCCTTCGTAACAGCAAAACTTGCGCCCCAGATTAAGGGCGCAAGAAATAACATCAGTTCTGATTTAAGCCTTGACGACATAGATGTCCCTCACTGCCTGTTCAATCATGTCCGCCGCATCTTCCGGTTTCCCCGTCAATACCGTCTGCTTTCCGTCAAACATTGCTCGCAGTGTCAGCTGTACTTCAACGGAAACTTCATCCTGTTTATCACTTTTCAGGTAGCCGTCCGGCCATGCCGTTTCCGCTGCTGCTGCCTGCGTTCCGGATTCCCCTGCTTCCGGCACTGCAGCCGTCTCTGCGGTCTCTGAAACTTCTGTATACGCCGCATGCACACCCAGTGCTGTCGCGCAGTCCGCCTTCATGCGGCAGAAAAGCTCCCGCTCCGTCCGGAACCGCCGCATTGCCGCAGCGTTGTTAATCCGGTCCAGAATCTCTCTGGTCCGGGTATCCTCTTCGCGGCATTCAAGCGCCAGAATCCCCTGGCAGGCCGCCGGGATCATTTCCTCCGGCGTAAATTCCCGCACACACAGGCCGGTCAGATCCGGCGAAAGCCGCTCCAGTCCCGCTTTGGCCAGTACAATTGCATCATACTGCCCTTCCCGCAGCTTATCCAGCCGCGTATTGATATTGCCGCGAATCTCTTTGAAAACGGTGCCCGGCAGGAGCTTCTGCAGTTCTGTCACGCGGCGTGCACTGCCTGATCCGATTACTTTCAGGTCTTCCTGCCTCCGGTTTTCCGGCCAGATCAGACAGTCTGCTGCACTCGCCGCATCCGGCACGCAGACAATTGCAAGTCCTTCCGCCAGCTGATATGGCAGATCTTTTCCGCAGTGAACTGCGACATCTGCACTGCCGTCCAGCAGAGCCCGCTCGACTTCCCGCACAAACAGGCCGTCGCCGCCGATCTCCTTCAGCGCGCGAACCCGGTCCTTATCCCCTTTCGTCTTCACGACAAGAAATTCCGTCTCGATCCCCTGGTCCGCCAGAAGCTTCTGCACCAGTTCCACCTGTGCGCGTGAGAGAAGACTCCCGCGTGCCGCAAGGGTCAGTTTTTTCTTTGTGCTTTTTGTTTTTTCTGTCTCACACATACCCTCACACCGTTCTTTCAAGTCCTGTTTCATACCACGCGTTTCAAAAATGCCATCTCATCTTCTTTTCCGTCCGTCATCATCAGATGCAGGTCCTTGATAAACTGTCCGATGCTGTCTGTTGCCTGATACAGGTTTTTGTCTGTCGTCCAGACCTGTCCGTCCTGTACTGCCTTAAACTCACTGAACAAATCGGATTTTGCCAGCAGATCCTGCATGCCGTTCAGCGGCGCATCAATGGACGCATTATAAATCAGATAATCTGCATCGGAAGCTGTCGCATAAAACTCTTCCATAGAAAGATTTACTGCAGCCGAACTGCCGGCCGCTGCCTCCAGATCACTGAAAATATACTGGCCGCCGGCAATCTCAATCATACGCGGGATGTAGTCCTCCGCACTGCGGACAACGGCAGTTCCGTCCTGACTGATATAGAAAAATGCAACCGTCTTTCCGGTGTTCTCCAGACTCTCCAGTTCAGCAACCGCCTCTTTCTGTCCGGCAAACTGCTTTTCCGCCGCATCTTCCTGATTGAAAAGTGCGCCGTACAATTTTACCCATTCCGCGCGCCCGAGCGGATGATCCTCGTAACTGGAATGATCTGTCAGGACCGGAATATCCAGTTCCTCCAGTTTCTCCTTCACCTCTGGCGTGTGATCGATCATCGTCGATTCAATCGCCAGAGTGCACCCTTCCTGAATGAGCAGTTCATAATCCGGTTCACTGTATTTTCCGGCATAAATCATCTCGCCGGATTCCAGCGCTTTCTTCGGCGCGTCCAGATACCAGCCGTCGGTATCTGTCCCTGTAAGCCGCACTGCATCAATTGCTTCGACAGAATTCACCAGCGCCATGACCGCAGTTGCTGCCAGATACACATTCTGTACCGGCTGGTGCAGCACGATGATCCGTTCTCCGTCCGCAAGCTTTCCGAAAACCGCGTCCCCGCCGGCTCCGTCCACTGCTTTTCCGGACGCGTCCACAGCCTCGACGCCTGCCGGCAGGTCCTTCCCTTCGGGAATCAGCAGGCAGCGCATATCGCCATGAACGTCAAGAAGTTTGAAGCCGTCCTGATAGTAATAGACATCAAAGCATTCCGCGTAGTCTGTCTCCAATGCATGATCAAAGGTAAGTCCCTCTATTTCAGCCGGACCAGTCTCTTTTTTCATCTCATCCGCTGAGAGGCTGCTATCCGCGTCACCGCTTTCTCCGGATACTGTTCCGCCTTCGCCGGCTTCTGTTTCACTTCCTTCTCCTGCAGAAGCTGCAGAGCCATTTCCATCCCCTGCACCTTCCGAACCGACACAAATCGTATAAGTAATCTCATGTGGCTGGGACATGGCCGTCGTCAGGCCCGAAATCTCCATCGTTTCGTCCAAAATGACGGGGATTTCCGTGTGTGATGTCCCGTTTTCATGTTCACAGGGGTATTCTTTCCCGTCCACCTTCAGCCAGGAATAGTGCTCACTGTCAATCACAATCGTCGCATACGCCTGGTCACCATCCATCCGCACCTGCGGACAGGTCATCTCGATCTTACCGCTGCCGCCGGACCATTCAAAAGATCCCGGGACAAATGTATCGCCCCCATTTTCTGCTGCTCCACTGCCGGATGCACCTGTCTCACTGCTTTCTGCTGCTCCGCTGCCGGATACACTTGTCTCGCTGCTTTTTGCTGCTCCGCTGCCACCGGCAGAATCAGAAGCCGTTCCGCAGCCCGCAGTAAGCAGACAGACAACCAGAAGAATAACTGTCAGCAATTTTCCGGAATGCGTTCTGTAATCCCGTGAAGTTTTCTTGCGCTTTCTGTCCATCTTATTCATGTCTTTTTCTCTTCCTTATTTATTTTCGGAAGGCGCCGGCCTCTTACGCATGCTGCCCGCGCAAATTCCGAATCACCGGAATCATTCTCTGCGCCACCAGAGCTGCCAGTACACAAAGAATAAAGTCCGGTACAACTGTGCTGAGGAACCATACTGTAATCAGCTCCCTGAACCCGATGGTTGCTCCATTTGTAAGTACATAATTAAACATGATGAAATAATAAACCAGACCACAGAGGTAATATGCCATCTCACCGATAAATGCCGCAAATAGAAGCCGCGGATACGTCGTCTTCTTCATGGTTTTTGTGATCGCGCCCGACACAAACGCCGCCGCCGCAAAGCCGATCAGGAATCCGAATGTCGGTTTCATGACATAAGCAAAACCGCCGCCATGCGCGAAAATCGGCATACCACAAAGTCCCAGCAGCAAATATGCCAGAACGCTCAGGAATCCAAGCCTTCCGCCCAGCAAAAATCCTGCCAGCAGCGCAAAGAAAAACTGCAGCGAGAATGTCACCTGAAAAACGCCCAGCGGAATCATGATCTTGATAAATGCTCCCACTGCCATCAGTGCGACAAAAAGTCCGCAAAATACAATATCACTCGTCGTAATTCTCTTGTTAACACTTGCCTGTGCTGTCATATTAATACCTCCAAACAGCTGTTAAAACATAAAAACTAATTCACTGCTTCTATTTTGTAATTCTGTCTGATTTCTCCGTCTGCATCATCGCCTCCAGCCACTCCCGCAGTGCGCGGGATTTTGCCGGATCACCGCCGCTGCCGATCCCGATCACGGTTCCATCATGCTCAATCACAGATGGAAAATAAAAATCACACAGCTTCCGGTCACTGGCAACATTTTTAAGAATGCCGCGCTTTTCGCACAGGCCTGCAATTTCAGTATTCAGCAGCTCGTCATTCGTCGCGATAATTGCCAGATCGATCCCATCCAGATCCTCTTCCCTGAATATTCGGCGGTAACAGGAAACCTTCAATGTATCAAATCCCTGCTGAATCTCAGGCGCAACAACGGTGATCCTGCTGCAGAACCTTGTCAGCGTTCTGGTCTTGCGAAGCGCTACCGTCCCTCCGCCGATTACCAATATTTTCTTGTCCTGTATATTTACAAACACAGGAAAATAGAGTGGTTTCTGTTGTTTCTCTTCCATTTCTCTTCTCCTGCTTTAAAGGTGGCTTTTAATGAGTTCGCTTGAGGTGGTGTGGACAAATATATGTTCCCCGGCTCAGGTAGAATTCGCCGTTGAACATATATTTGTCCACACCGCCTCGCGCTTACTCTTTGGCGGCGCTGCGAACGGCCGCTGTATACGGTGTTGTTTCATGTTGCGCGGCCGCAGGCGAAAAATAGCTGCGTGTGCCACTGTGTAAGCCTTACGGCAAAGTATGTATCCTCGCTGCGACTTGCATGGAAAACACCGGAGAAACGGATGCTTAGATGATGTTAGTGTGCCGGCTGTGAGTTGCGCTTATGACGAAACG
>JAFRGW010000039.1 GCA_017433615.1 Eubacterium sp. | reverse complement strand
GTCGGAGAACTTCGAGAAGACATCGTAGAAGATCTCTTCGCCGACGGCGAGCACATCGTATTCTTCAACGAAGCTCATTTCCAGGTCCAGCTGATAGAATTCCAGTGTCCGGTCAGCACGGGCGTCTTCATCACGGAAGCACGGAGCAATCTGGAAGTACTTTTCCAGGCCGCCGACCATGAGCAGTTCCTTATAGATCTGCGGAGCCTGCGGCAGGGCATAGAAGCGGCCCTTGAACAGCCGGGACGGGACCACGAAGTCACGGGCGCCTTCCGGTGAGGAGGACGTCAGGATCGGGGTCTGTACTTCCGTAAAGCCCAGGTCATACATCTTGTTGCGCAGGAAGTGCAGCACTTCCGCCCGGAGCTGCAGGTTGTCCATGACCTTCTTATTGCGCAGGTCCAGATACCGGTACTTCAGCCGGACATCTTCCTTGGTGTTCTTGCTGGTGAGGATTTCAAACGGCAGTTCGTTCTTCGACCTGCCCAGGACTTCGAGCTCATCAACAAGCAGTTCGATTTCGCCTGTATGCAGCTTTGTGTTGAATGTTTCTTCAGCCCGCTTGCGGATGGTCCCGGTTACCTTGACAACACTTTCCTTGGCGATGCCGCGGAACATATTGTCATCATTGCTGACAACCTGGATGGTATCCGTGTTGTCCCGCAGGTCGAGGAACAGGACACCGCCATGGTCCCGGATCGTTGCCACCCAGCCGGACAGAGTTACCCGCTGCCCTACCGAATTGATGTCCAGATCCTTGCACTGATGTGTGTGATAAATGTTCTTGTTCATGTTTTCCGCCTTCCTTAGTTAATATAAAAATACCCGTATATCCTGCATAAGGACGAATACGGGTATTCGTGGTGCCACCTTAATTTATTACTGCAAGCAGTAATCTCTTTTCTGCTCCTGACGAGAGCATAGCGGCAGATAACGGTCCGCATCCGGATCAGTCTACTGGGAACATGTCCGTTCGGTGATCAGCTCCGGGGTGTTCTTTCTCTTCCCGTCCAACACCGGTTCACACTGTACCCGGCTCACTGCGAAGAACACTGAAAGATACTTTTCCCTTTCAACGCATAATTAATTTACTATCTGCCTGCTTCTTTGTCAACGCGCCGAAGAAGACTGTCCGCAGGGAATTTCAGGCAGGAAAAGCCTTCTTTTCATGATTGTTTTTATGGTCGCTATAAATTTTTATTATATAAAACGATGCGTTGTCGCTTTATAAACTTCGAAGAATATTCACAAATATCCTGATTTCTTTCGATTTCAGGCGGTTTTCTGCAGTGTTTCCCATAACTGTATAAATATTATTTTGATATTTATCATAATCAATAATTATTGCCTGTCCTTTGTTCTGCTACGATGACCATAGGAAAAAGCTGACTTCATAATCAATCTGTACCGTCAGGCCGGGTCCGATGCGGAAGCAATTTTTTTATATAAAAGGAAGGAGAAGGCGTATGAACACAGAAAGCAGAAGCATATTTGAAGATATGCCCGTCATGCAGGCCATACTGAAACTGGCTGTGCCGACGGTAATCGGTCAGATTATTCTGGTCATTTACAATATGGCTGACACGTATTTCATCGGTCTGACCGGCAGTGACGCCAAGATTACCGCGGTTACCGTATGCATGCCCGCTTTCATGTTTCTGTCGGCCATCTCCAACCTGTTTGGGGTAGGCGGTTCGGCAGCCGTATCCCGGGCCCTGGGCCGACAGAGAACCGGCCGTGCCGGCAACGCCTCCGCCTTTGCCCTGTACGGCTGTCTGGCTGTCACCCTGCTGTATTCACTGGGGGCCTGGCTGCTGATTGATCCGTTTGTGGATCTGCTCGGCGGCACTCACGCACTGGTTCATGCCAATGCGGTTGAATATCTGAAGATCACGGTTGTCATGGGCGGACTGTGCACATCGATGGCGGCGCTGCTCGGCCATCTGGTCCGGGCAGAAGGACGTTCCATGCACGCCAGCATCGGCATCATGATGGGCGGTATCCTGAACATCGCCCTGGATCCCCTGTTCATGTTTGTCATCCTGCCGCCGGGGAAAGAAACCATGGGCGCGGCGATTGCCACCGCCCTCTCCAATGCGCTCTCCTGTCTGTACTATGTCATTCTGCTGATCTGGCTGCGGCACCGGCAGACGGCCCTGACCTTCCGTTTCGATGAAAACGCAATGCTGGAAGGAACATTCCGGGAGATTATCATGACCGGGCTACCCGCCTGTCTGATGACCTTGTGCGAAAACATCTCCTATGCGGTGCTGGATCATCTCATGGCAGCGGAAGGCATGGCCTTCCAGGCCGGCATCGGTGTGGCCAAGAAAATCAACATGCTGGCCCACTGCATCGTCCGCGGCATGGCCCAGGGCGTATTGCCGCTGATCGCGTACAATTACGCCGCCAGAAATTACAGCCGCATGAAGAAAGTCATTCTCCATTCTTCACTCCTGTCGGTCGGACTGTCCGTTGTGACCATGGTTGGATTTATTCTCTTTGCGGACAATCTGGTCGCCATCTTCATCAATACCACCGGCGACTCGCTGATCTTCGGGGCAAAATTCCTGCAGATCCTGGCGGTCGGCTGTCCCTTCTCCGCTTTTGCCTATGCCATCATCTCCTTCTTCCAGGCGATCGGTCAGAATCTCAAGTCGTTCTGTCTGGCGGTACTGCGCAAGGGTGCCCTGGATATTCCCCTGATGTTCCTGATGAATATGCTCTGGCCGCGCTTCGGCATTGTCAGCGCGACCCCGATTGCGGACATAATCTGTTGTACAACTGCAGTGTATCTGTTCGTAACCTGTCTTAATCAATTGAAGAACTCGGAAAATCATACTAAACTGAAGCCAAGCAGTGCCTGAAGACGGCACGGAAGGAGCCGATCATATGCTTGATCCGAAAATCAAAACACTGCTGAAGGTTGTTGAAACCGGAAACTATACTCAGGCCGCCAAAGCATTGAACCTCACGCAGCCGGCTGTCAGCCAGCACATCAAGGCGCTGGAAACAGAACTGCATGTCAAGCTGTTCGAGCGGGCCGGCAACCATCTTGTTCTTACCAGAGAAGGCAACACTGTCGTGGACTATGCCCGGACAATGATGTCTCTGTACCGTAATCTGCAGAGCAATCTGGCGGATGAAGCCAGTGGTACACTGTCGCTCAATATCGGCATCACGCATACCATGGAAAGCAACCGCATCTCGGAAGTGTTCGCCAAATACGCCAGCGCCAACAGCGGTGTCTCCATCAAGCTGATCACCGGTACTCAGAACATCCTCAAAAACAGACTCAAGAACTACGAACTTGATTTTGCCATCATTGACGGCAAAGTGACTGATCCGCAGCTGCACAGCATGCAGCTGGACATGGACAGCCTGATGCTTGTGGCTGCCCCGAACCATCCGCTGACCAAGAAATCGATTGTAACAGTCAATGATATCAAGAAAGAGAAACTGATTCTGCGTCTGCCGGATTCCGGCACCAGAAATCTGTTCATCGCTTCCCTTGAAAGCCAGAACATGAGCATTGATGAATTTGATGTCATGCTCGCCATGGACAACGTGGCT
>JAFRGW010000038.1 GCA_017433615.1 Eubacterium sp. | reverse complement strand
TATACCGCATTCGCCGCAGAAAGACTTGGGATGATGACTGCCCTGGAAAATATGGGAGGTTCAAGTTCCATAACGCTGAATGAGGACGGCACCGGTACCTTTGTCTTCAACGGTGAAGAATCTTCGATCACCGCGTGGAAATTCGAGGACGGCAAAGTGACGATTACCGTTGAAGGAGACGAGGCTGCAGCGGAATACAAGGACGGCACGCTGGCGCTCGATCTCAGCGGCGACGGCACCTCACTTTTCCATTATGCGAAAGAAGGCGTCGACACTTCCGGATACGATCTGAAGAGCCTGGAAGAAATTCAGGCAGGACCTGATTCCAAAACCAACGCAGCGTTCAAGGCGATCGATACAGAAGCCGGAGCACATCTTTCCTATGAAGTACATCTGGATTCTCTGAATTCCGACACCCTTTATGATGTACATGCGAAAGGCGGCACCTACTATTCCGGCCGTTCATCAAAAGCAGGCAGCCTGGAAGGAACCGGCGCTACATTTGCACAGGACGGAAAAGCATATAATCTGAAGCCGGATAAGATGGAAGCCAGATATGTTACTGAGTCTGATCTGATAAAAGATAACGGACTCCAAATGGATTCCCTTTATCAACAGCTTAAGAACTATTCCAAGGACGCCAGATACACGGAAGAAAAGCGGGAATATAACGGTATTTCCTACGATGCAGAAGTTTTTGCAGAGACTAAATATTCTCCCGGGATCGCCTTCAGTTTCGGCGAAGATGGTCAGCTTGCCTTTGTTGAAACATCCCCCTTTACCACAGCGTCAGGCACTGAACTTCCTGTACAGCTTTATACGATTCACAGTATTGACGGTACGATAGACGAATCGCTGCTCGACATTTCGGCTTATACAATCGTAGAGGAGTAACCGGTCTTCTGAATTTATAACAGAATTGTCCTGTTAGCTTTTCCACACAGAAATCATAAAGTGTCATCCTGAGGAACGCCTTCAGGGTGACACTATTTTTATTTGATCAAACGAATCTATTCGTTATTGTTTCAGCTTTTCCTGCATAAATGCATCCAGTTCTCCCAGCAGCGCATCGGAATACAGCGGATCGCTCGCATGCCCCATGCCCGGGATCAGATGATAACGGACGCTTTCAGCACCGTTCTTTTCAGAGAGCTTTTCTGCCAATACCGAAGACTGCAGATAAGGCACTGTGATATCACAATCTCCATGAATGATCCAGGTGGAAAGACCTTCCAGATCATTCTTTTCGACATAGTATACCGGATTTGTCCGGTCATACTCTTCTTTTGTCATCTCCGTAACATTCTTTCTGAACCAGAACGAATGGATGTCCTCAAATCCCTGCAGATTTTCTCCTTCGATCCATCCGTTCGCGATATCGAACACCACATCCGGAATCCCGAGTTCTTTCCACTGTTCCGCTGTTGACAGCTGGTCGCAGACGCCGTAGTAATCTACGAGCAGATCAACTTTCGAAGAGAAATTGCCGAGCATATCCTGGTCGATAAAGGGAATGTCATTGAACTCCTCTTCATTCGTCACGGAACACATGATCGCGAGATAACCGCCGGCTGATTCACCGAAAACCGGGATCTTCTCCGCATCATAGCCATACTCACCGGCATGTGCACGAAGAACAGGCGGTATTCCACATCATAGGTTTTCTGACCTGTATAGTCAGAGATTGTTTCAATATAGTCCTTCAGTACGCGCTCCCTGTCATCGGGATGCAGCAGATCGGACCAGGATTCCAGTACATCCGGAAAGTCATCCCGGCCATGATACCCGAGCATTCTCCGGAATTCATCGCTCCAGTTGACCCGGACCATCACGCCTGCTTCATCAAAATCCATCGTCCATTTGCCGGATCCGAGCATTTCATGAATGGTATCGAGAGAGGCGGCTTCATTCTGCAATTCAGCGTACAGAGCGTCGTGTTCCTTTTCCTGCGTGATGTCGATCGTCACGCCTCTGTACTGCAGCGGCTTTCCATCCGGATCCCGGGACAATAAGCCCCGGCTGCGAAACCATCGGATGGAGCCGTACTTTCTGCAAAAGCGGAAATCATTGCCCGTTGTGCACATGATGTTTTCATCAGAAATGCAGGCGGTCATATTGGTAATAAACCCATCCCTGTCATCCGGGTAAATTCCCTTCAGGAATGATTCCATCTCATTTGGAAAATCACTCTGGTCACGATATCCCATCAGCCTGCGGAAGCCGTCACCCCATTGTACAGATGCCGGAGAGCCGTCCGGTGCAAATTGAATGACCCAGCTTCCCGCTTTTGTCAGATCGGTAAATAAGCGGATCGTTGCGGCCTGTTCTTCTATCATCAGCTTGTTCTTTTCATCATTCTCCCGGTTCACAACAGGCTCCCTTCATCCATTTCTGCTTATATTTTTTCCATATCGGTCGCGATTTCTGCCTGTGGCAGATTGCTTTAATCATCCGCCCGGATTGCCAGTTTACTTTCTTTCTGTCTTCGCCATCCCCTGACCGTTCCTTAAAATAATACCATATTCCCGGAAACAAAAAAAGCCCTCGCAGAACGCTGTGTCTGAATCCTGCCGGGCGTTGTCTGTTTCATGGCTCCCTGCTGATTCTCTTCCGCTTCACCGCTCTGCCGGATAACTCGAAAATCACCCGCGCAAATCCACAGTGTTTGACGCAAATCCGGGTTTACGGTATATTGAATCAGTATCAGTTTGAAACACAGGTCAGTCATCCGGAATCCGGACGGAAAGGAATTCTGCTCATGCAACCCACCCTGTGCTGCTGGAATTTCACCTCAAAACGGCTGCAGGCTCTGCAGCAGATCTGCAAAGGGCTTCATGTCCGCCTGCGCATCGTCGGCCCCGGAGACGTCACGCTGTCACTGGCCCGTCTGCCCCAGACAGCACCAGCCGTATCTCTGGCCCCGATGCCCTTTCCGGACGAGATGCTGCTCCTGGTCGCTTTTCCGGACCCCCTGGTTGACAGCCTTCTGGCCGGTCTGCGGACGGAGGGGCTGGCTCCGGTGCGATACAAGGCCATCCTCACTCCTTTCAACATGGGCTGGAACAGCCTGACCCTTTGGCAGGAACTGGCCGCAGAGGACGCCGCCATCCGCCGCCCGCGTCCCCGCGCCGCAGGGCATTCCGAATAAGCATTGCTGTCATGCCGTAGAAAATCCCGCAGGGGAAATGAGAAGCATCGCCCCTGAACCCTTCCCTGCCGATCCACCGGATTGATCGGGGCTGGGCAGAATTCAAGCATGCAAAGAACCCGCACCGGAAAGGCGCGGGCAATGATATATGATCGTTTTTCCCGGGCAGATATGTTTTATCCGGAACTTTACGGAAAATGCCGCCGGATCACAGCCGGTTCTCCCTGCCTTTATTTGCCGAATGTAAGCCTTTTTTCATATCATTGAACAGTTCCTTTGTCAGCCGGCGGCCGAGGCAGCTGTTTTTCATATGTGAGTTATATACGGCCACCAGGGTCGTTTTACCATTGCGCTCGATACAGACCGGCGCGCCTTCCCCACCGTATGGCAGTTCCTCCTGATTTAAATTGCTCAAGTACACCGATAAAGGGATTATATCATGGGAGTATCCGTTTATCAACGCCGGGAATCAAAGATTTCCAATTTCCCGTCATCAGGAAAAATATCCATCCAGGCTTTCCTTCTCGAAGTGAAGCAGGCTTTTTATGAATGAATGGATCACGGACAACGAAGCTGCTTTTCCGGCGCATCAGGCAGGGTCAATCATTCAATCATTCGGAGATAATACTCATCATTGCCTTCATAGACGCCGGTCCGTTGAAAGCCATGGCGCTCATAAAATCTGCCGGCACGCACATTGTCTTTGTGAACCCCCAGCGCAAGGGATCGTTCCCCAAACTCGCTGTAGACCTGCGCAATCGCGTTTTCCAGGATTTCTCCGCCGATCCCCCTGTTTCTGTGGCTTTTGTCCACGACAAATCCCATCACCCTGTAGAATGGCTTGTCTTTCATTTCATCAGGATCAGTTTCCCAGGCCAGGGCTTCTCCGATCATGATCAAACCGACAGGGCAGCCGTCAATACATGCAAGATAGGTGTGCCCGATTAGATGATGTGCTGCGCCGTAATCAGTCACCTCCATCAGGGCAGATGCGGTATCCACCCATGCCTCCGGGATGTCGTCCCGGTTGATTGCCAGAGCCTGTCTGTAATTGTCATGGGTCAATTGTTCCAGTGTCAGGATCTCCATATATCATCATCCTCGTGAACAGAAAGACTGAACCCCGGATAAATATCTTCCGGCGAACCCGAAGCCGGAATTTTTCTTCTGCCAGCCCTCTTTTTTCTCCGTACAAATAAGTGCGGATCGCAAAACGCACGGTCCGCCGCAGAACAGCCACTGCAAACCGAGGCTGTCCGGCCGGGTATCTTCAAACGACGATCAGATTACATCAAGGAGGAATTGATTATGAAATGTGAGCATTGCGGAGCACCGCTGGAGATCGATCAGATGAAGCAGATCAAATTCTGTCCTTACTGCGGGGCAGAGATTGAAATCAAAGAGGAAATGCCGGCCAGCATGACCGAGGTCGTTCACGGAATCGCCAAATCCTTCTTCATCCAGAGTGCCGAAAAAATCCGGTATAATCATGAACACGCGGCAGAGATTGCCGAGCAGAAACGCAAGGCCCGGCAGGAAGAAAATCAGAATGCCCGGAAGATGATGGCTTATATGATGGGCGGCCTGTTTGTAATGATGACCGCAACCATGCTGGTCGGAAAAATCATCGGCTGGTATTGATCATAAACGGATCGCGCCTCGCCGCATGCAGGTCCGGTTCACGCATATGCAGATAAAGAATATACCTCAGTCTCTGAAGCATCAGTTTGCTGATCATGCCCAGTTCACGATTTCTGTTCGGAACACCCGAAAGGGCAGGCAGCCAAACACAGTCCGCACGCGTTCTTCCGGCCCAGTATTTTGATGAATGCACTCCTCATCCGATTGCATTTCTGATAATCAATGATTTCGGATCTGTCCTTTTCAATTGACCATTGCTGGTTTTTCAGTGCTTTGCAGGGACAGATATCGATGCATTTTGTACAGTTCTCCGGGCACCTGCCGGCAGTGATCGGCTGGCCATAAGCAAAGATCTCATCAATCAAAATGGCGGATAACCTGACCCGGGGGCCATATCTTTCGGTGATGATGACATCATTCTTTCCAAACCATCCGATTCCGGCACGTGCTGCAGCCGTTTTAAAGGAAAACAGGGCCCGGAGTTCTGTTTCATTCTCCTGGGCAACCGGAGGGAGCCAGTATTTCACCTGATGCTTTTGCAGAATTTGTTCAACTTCCAAGGCAATGGCTTCCAGCCGGCTTTTTGCAGTCTGAATTCCCTGTTCGAATCTTTCCTCTGTATAGTCAGCAGGAGTAAGCTGCTCACCATAAGGAACAGCCAATACCAGCGCCGAACGATAGGATTCCTGATATGCGCAGTAGGATATATCCGTGAATCCATAGATGATATCCGGATACTCGGAAAGCATTTCCCGGATCTCTTTTTCCAGCATCATGGCATCGCTCCTGATAAATCAACAGTTGCTGAGGGAACTTCAAACCTGCCTTATCTGATAATGTAAGCATTTACGATCTTGCCGATATAAGCAGTATGCGGATCGCGATTTGCCAGGGGATGGGTTCCGTCTACATCCTGCGGATAGTCTGCATTTCGGATATCCTCCGGGATCAGAGACAGATCCTGCTTCTGCGTATAGAGCACTTTGCACTCCAGTGTGAGCGGATATTCCGCAATCGCCGGAGTATTATTTGTTTCCGCGTTTACTAGTGTCAGGTTCGCTTCCTTCACCTTGTCGATATGATGGCCGGAAAGGCTCCCGCATACTTTGTTGATCAGCGGATCTGGTTTATCCAGCGGAATACTGAGCGTAAATTCCATGGTTTTATCCAGCTGCGGCTTTGTATAACGATGTTCCCGTACATAAACCACAAAAGTAGGTTCTCCCCAGATCATCCCGAAATGGCCCCAGCTGATTACCATACTGTTGAACTTGTCACCATTGGTATTCAGCAGGATGCCCCGGCGCAGCGCTTTCATAATCTGTTCAGAATAGTCAAACACATTGATTTTTACCTTCATGATTCCTTGCCTCCTGTCACTGCGTTCATGGTTTCAACCTCAGCCTGTTCCCGGACCTGTTCCAGATGATCCCCTGCACAAAAGAACTGGAAAAACGCGGTTTCCCCGAAGTCACAGACAGCCTGCATGCCGGCGTATTCCATTTCTGCGCAAATTTTGCCCTGCACGCATGGATTGAAAAAGTCACCAGGTCAGTCCGTCTCTTCCTCCTCCAGCCGCCGGGCTCTCTCCTCGCTGTTCAGCCAGGCGCTGTAGCCTGCCTGTGCCTCCTGTCCGGCCTTTTTCTCCCGCCAGGTATCGATCTCCGACCGGATTGCCAGCATCTCATCCACAATCAGCTCCATGGACCGGGGATGGGCTTTCACCAGGCAGGATGCCATCCGGTCTATGGCCTTCGGGACTCCCAGCTCCCGGGCCAGAAGATCAGCCAGCTCCTCGGGATATCCCAGATCAGAAAGCGCAGCAGC